>JBLHVV010000001.1:0-102994 GCA_047628755.1 Crocinitomicaceae bacterium
TAAGCTGGCTTGAAACAGACCAGCAATCCGTCATTTGTGTATCTTCGACGGCAGTAACAAAGACCTGACATTTTAAGCTTTCTAGCAGCGTACATAAAGCTTTTCTGTGGTTAATATCCAACTCTGCCGATAAATCGTCTACTAAGAAGATACAAGGGCTATTAGACACCTGCTGATAGATTTCAGCCTGAGCTAATTTAAGTGCGCACACCACCATTTTTTGCTGACCACGGGATAAAACCTCTGCAGCAGCCTGATTTTTCACCTTTAGCCGCAAATCAGCTCGTTGTGGCCCCATCTGAGTAAAGCCCTGTTTAAGGTCACTATCCCAGTTCTCATTTAATAAACCATAGTAATCTCGATCTTTACTCCAACCCTGATAAAAGCTCATGCTCACATTTAAATTGGGATTAAGTAATTCTATATAAGTATCAAAGCATGGTTTTAGTCGCTTAATATATTCTTGGCGCATAACATTCAGTTTATCGGCCAAAGTCGCTAATGAGCGATGCCAAATCTCTCTTTCAGATTCTGAGCACCCTCCAGACTTTAGTAAGGCATTTCTTGTTTGGTGTGCTTTTTTAAACTGCCGCCACAGCGATATAAAATCATGTTCCACGTGGAACACTCCCCAATCTAAATACTCCCTACGGAACTGTGGGCTGCCTTCAAGCAGCTTAAGCATACCTGGATCAAGTAATTGTACAGGCAGTAATTGCGCTAACTCTGCTGCACTTTGTATCCACTGGCCATTTAACTTAATTCGGCGCTCACCTTTAATATTTCTTTCTATGCCTAGCTGATACTGACCTTGTTTATGCGAGAGCTTACAAAATGCGGTAAATTGAGTTTGCTCATGCTGGATCATATTTTTATGCTTATGAGTCCGGAATGACTTGCAGTAAGCCAGATAGTAAATAGATTCTAACAGGCTGGTTTTTCCACTACCATTCAAGCCATATATGAGATTAACCCCAGAGCTAGGGATTATAGAAACAGGAGTTAAATTACGAACCCCTTGCAAAACAAGAGATTCAATAGACATAGGTTATGAACATAAGGAGAAATTTAACTTCATCTGTTGTAATACCTGGCAAAGTACTAAAAATAAAAAAAGGACTCTTTTGAAGTCCTTTTTTTAGATACCTTTTTGGAACCGCTAAATAAAAAGCTAAAGACGCATTGGCATAACAACGTACATGCTATCACCACCGTCTACTTCTTCCATAACAGCACTTGAATTAGCATCGCCTAGAGTCATCTTCATATCATCACCATCCAGTACCGACAGGACATCTTGTAGATAACTTACGTTAAAACCGATCTCTAAAGTTTCACCTTGAAATTCAACGCCAATTGTTTCTTCTGCTTGTTCTTGCTCAGGATTGTTAGCAACAACTTGCAGGTTATTATCATCTAGCAACAGACGAACACCACGGTATTTTTCATTGGATAAGATAGCAGTACGAGCAAATACTTGACGCAACGCCATCCGATCAGCAATTAAAGTGCGGTTCCCATTGCGAGGAATCACACGCTCATAATCAGGGAATTTACCGTCGACCAGTTTAGAGGTAAAAGTATAATCACCTACTTGGGCACGAATATGGTTACTGCTCAGCATTAGATCAACTGAGGATTCGGGGTCTGTCATTAGCTTAGCGAGCTCTAGTACAGCTTTTCTAGGAACTATGACTTGGATTTTACCTTCAATTTCTAAATCAACGGATACGCCGCAAGTAGCTAGACGGTGTCCATCGGTTGCTACAGCCCTAAGCCCATCGGACTTTACTTCAATCAATAAGCCGTTTAAGTAGTAGCGAACATCTTGCTGAGCCATTGCAAACGCAGTTCGGTCTATTACTCTGCGAAGCTGTTTCTGTGGCACGTTTAGCGTTGCTGTTGCATCGATGTCGTCGACGCTGGGAAATTCATTGGCTGGCAGACTAGATAAAACAAACTTACTACGGCCTGCTGATAACTTAACTTTATGGTCTTCTTGGCTAATCTCGATAGTACTTTGGTCTGGTAATGATTTACAAATATCCATTAACTTTTTGGCAGGTACAGTAATCTCACCGTCTTCACCTGGGGCTAAAAGCTGAGTACGACCCACCATTTCTACTTCTAAGTCTGTACCGGTTAAAGACAACTTATCGCCTTGAACTTCTAACAAAACGTTAGAAAGTACCGGCAGCGTTTGACGACGTTCAACTACGCCTGCAACTAACTGAAGTGGCTTTAACAGGGCTTCCCTGGTGATTGTGAATTTCATGCCTTATCCCACGCTTATTTGGTCTGTGACCATAATCGATTTTTTATAATAATGTATTGTAATATTGAAACTAAAAATTACTTTAAGTAATTGATTTTATTGAGATTTATCCTGTAAGGGATCTCAATAAGTTCTTATAATCTTCACTTATATCTGCTGTGTTTTCACGCAGCTCTTTAATTTTTCTGCAACCATGTAATACCGTTGTATGGTCGCGACCGCCAAATGCATCGCCTATTTCTGGCAAGCTGTGGTTGGTTAGTTCTTTACTTAAGGCCATTGCCATTTGACGTGGCCTAGCAACTGAGCGAGAACGTCGCTTAGATAATAAATCAGCTACCTTAATTTTGTAATATTCTGCAACAATTCGTTGAATGTTATCAATACTGACCTGCTTGTCCTGTAAAGCCAATAGATCTTTTAGGCTTTCTTTAATAAAAGGCAAGGTTATTTTTGAACCAGTGAACGCAGCATTAGCAATAACGCGCTTTAAAGCCCCCTCTAACTCACGAACATTACTACGAATTTTCTGAGCGACAAAAAAAGCCGCTTCGTGGGGAAGGTCTATACCTTCTTCTTCGGCTTTTTTCATTAATATAGCCACACGGGTTTCCAACTCAGGTGGTTCAACCGCTACGGTCAAACCCCACCCAAAACGACTTTTGAGCCTGTCTTCTAGGCCGTCAATTTCTTTAGGATAGCGATCGCAAGTCAGAATCATTTGCTGACCACCTTCTAATAAAGCGTTAAAGGTATGAAAAAACTCTTCTTGGCTACGTTCCTTGCCAGCAAAAAACTGTATGTCATCTATTAATAACGCATCCACCGAACGGTAATAACGTTTAAATTCATTTATTGCATTTAGCTGTAACGCTTTAACCATGTCGGCTACAAATCTCTCTGAATGCAAATATACAACTTTAGCATTTGGATTTTGCTTTTGGATATGGTTACCAACTGCATGCATGAGGTGCGTTTTACCTAAACCAACACCACCATATATAAATAATGGATTATAAGAACCACCGGCATTTTGGGATACTTGATGAGCCGCTGCATGGGCAAGTTGATTGGACTTGCCTTCGACAAAGGTGTCAAAAGTAAAACGTTTATTCAGACTGCTCTGATGATTAATTCCACCTTCAACCTGAACTCTTCTTCCTTCCTTTATAGGAGCTATTGCTGCAGGAGCTAATAAGCTGGCAGAAGCTGGAAGAATCACTTGGTTAGAGCTATCACGAACAATTTGACTAGTGAACGCTTGGGTAGATGGCTGCGAGTCTACTGTTGTTCTTTTTTCCACATGTGCAGGAGCAATAAACGCAGGTGAATTGGCCTGCGAATTAATATCCAATTTAAACGATAAGACCTGTCCACCATTCAATTCTTCTAGTATTGATTGAATACGATTTGAAAATTTATCTTTAACCCAATCTTTTACAAATCGATTGGGCGCAGAAATAATTAATTCCGATCCAGATTGGTTGGCTCTTAAAGGCCTTATCCAGGTATTAAATTGTTGTGAAGGCAATTCATCTTGCAAACACTTTACACATTCTTCCCACAATGCCAGCACGGCACAAAACTCCAAAAACACGAGCAGACTATTGTACCTAAATTGAAAAAGTTATCCACAGATATGGCTGCATTATGTTGTGGATTAAGTATGTGTAAGACAAGGGTGTAAATGTGAATAACTGGCTGTTTCAATTTGCCTGTGTATAACCCACTATTCTATACCCAACATATCTACCGCTTGCCCAAAGCTTATTTGTTGAATATACACGAGTTATGATCGTCTACAGGGTTGATTTTTAAAGGGCTAAGGTCACTTTTCCACAGAAAATAGGTCCCTTATTAATAATAACTAATCATAAGAAACATATATAAATACATATATATATATTTAATAATCTATTAAGAATAACTTATTAAAAATTGTGATTTGAAATAATTAACAAAAAAGTGAATGAGTGATTGAAAGTGTTCGGTGTTTTGAATACAATCCGCTCCCTAATTTTTATCGTTAACCAAATTTAAGAGGAAAGGTAATGAAACGTACTTTTCAACCTAGTGTTCTAAAACGTAAACGTACTCACGGCTTTCGTGCTCGTATGGCAACAAAAAGCGGTCGTCAAATTTTGGCCCGTCGTCGTGCCAAAGGTCGTAAAAAGCTTTCAGCTTAATTCTGAATGATTAGCTCGGAATTCTCACGGCAGGTTCGATTACTGACCGCCGAGGATTACAGCAAGGTATTCGGCAAAGCAGACGCAAAAGCTCAGTCTGGGCAAATTCTGATTCTAGCTCATCGCAACGATCTGGGTTATGCTCGAGTTGGCTTAGTTGTGGCAAAAAAACATGCAAAGCGTGCTGTTGATCGTAATTCGATCAAACGTATTATTCGCGAAAGTTTTCGCCAAAACCAGTCTAAGTTAGAGAACTACGATTGTGTTGTACTCTCTCGCCCTGGGGCGAAAGATTTGGACAAAATCCAATTACGACTCATGATAGACAAGCTTTGGACACGGTTAAGGCAAAATCCGAATGGCAATCGTCCCCGAAAAAAATGAGAAGATCAAAAAAAATAACTTATTAGTGACCTTTTTGGCTCTTCCAATACGTTTTTATCGATTATTTATCAGCCCTTTGATACCTAGCCGTTGCCGTTACTCTCCTACTTGTTCAGAATACGCCCTCGAAGCTTTACATATCCATGGTCCTTTCTTTGGTTTATGGTTAAGCATAAAGCGAATTGGTCGTTGTCACCCTTGGGGTTCCCATGGTTATGATCCAGTTCCTGATAAAAATCACACAAATAAGAGCTAACGTAAGATGGATGTAAGAAGAGGCATTATTCTCGCCAGCATCGCAGTATTGTCGTATTTGCTGATACTTGAATGGAACGAGGACTACGGTAAACGCCCTCAGGCGATTCAACCAGTAACCCAATTATCGCCGATAGAAAATATATCCGATATTCCTGAAACAATTCAACAAACAAACTTAGACGCCCCGCTTTTGTCTTTAGACGTTCCAGAAGTAAAGCTTTCCGCTCCTACTAATCAGTTAATTGAAGTTCAGACTGACGTATTAGATATTCGTATTAATCCTCAGGGTGGCGATATTGTTTATGCAGCGTTAAAAGCTTTTCCAGTATCTGTTGAGCAAAAAGAATCAGCATTTGTATTGCTAGAACAGAGTTCCATTCGTACTTACGTAGCTCAAAGTGGTCTAGTGGGTAAAAATGGTATCGACAAATCCGGTCGTGCTAGATTTAGTGCGCAAAAAACCAAATACGAAATGATGGATGGCGAAGACACGTTATCCGTTGTATTAAAAATTCAGCAAGATGGGGTAAGCATAGATAAAGTGTTTAATTTTACTCGAGGTCAATATTTAGTTGACCTTGGCTATCGCGTAAACAACAACACCTCTACTCAATGGCAAGCCAACTTCTATGCGCAATTTAAGCGTGATAACAGCAGCGATCCATCAAGCATGGAGTCAATGGGAATGAATTCTTATTTAGGTGGTGCATTTACTCGCCCAGCTGAGAATTATTATAAAGTTGATTTTGATGATATGGATGATGGCAGTTTTAAAGAAAAAATGACGGGAGGCTGGGCCGCTTTCTTACAACATTATTTTCTAGGGGCTTGGGTTCCTCCAGCGGATGCGGAACATACCTTTAGTGCACGTAAAGCCGGCGGACAATACATTGTTGGTTATCATGATGATGCATTTACAGTAGCTGCAGGTTCACAGGGTGAAACATTTACTAGTATTTACTTAGGACCCAAAGACCAAGTTCGCTTAGCTGAAATTGCCGAGCATCTGGATCTAACCATCGACTATGGTTGGTTGTGGTGGATAGCACAACCGTTATTCTGGTTACTGCAAGCCATGCATTCAATTGCAGGTAACTGGGGCTTTGCCATCATAATGTTGACTATTTTAGTTAAATTAGCGTTTTTTCCGTTATCTGCTGCAAGTTACCGTTCAATGGCGAATATGAGAAGAGTAGCACCCAAATTAACGGCTTTACGTGAACAACACGGCGACGATAGACAAAAGTTAAGCTCAGAAATGATGGGTCTGTATAAGAAAGAAAAAATAAATCCACTGGGAGGATGTTTGCCAATACTGGTTCAAATGCCAGTGTTCATTGCACTATACTGGGTATTAATGGAGTCTGTAGAGCTGCGTCAAGCACCATTTATGCTGTGGATTGAAGATCTATCAATTAAAGATCCGTTCTTCATACTGCCTTTGATCATGGGTGCTTCTATGTTTGTTCAAATGCAACTTAATCCAACTCCCCCAGACCCAATGCAGGCTAAAGTTATGAAGTTAATGCCTATTATTTTTACGGTATTCTTCTTATTTTTCCCCGCCGGTCTAGTACTTTACTGGGTAGTGAATAACTTATTATCGATTGCTCAACAGTATTACATTACTAAGCAAATTGAGAAGCAAGCAGAGTCAAAGGCATAACGTCACTGCTTCTGTAGTTATTAACAAAATGAAATGGGAGATTTAAAGCCAATAGGTTTTAAATCTCCCGTTTTGCGTTTAACGTTTTATTAATCATCTTTAATATTTAATTTTTAATTTAGGCTTTGGAATATTTTATGGAATTAGGACAATTGAATACAGATACTATTGTTGCCATTGCTACACCTCCTGGACGTGGTGGGGTAGGCATTGTTCGAGTATCAGGTCCTAAATCAAAAGATATTGCCAATCAAATGCTGGGTTTTATGCCTAAGCCAAGATACGCCCATTATTGCCCATTTAAAGATCAAGCTCAGAATACCATCGATGAGGGATTGGCCCTTTATTTTGAAGGTCCTAATTCATTTACTGGCGAAAATATTTTAGAACTGCAGGGTCATGGAGGACCAGTGGTCCTAGACTTTGTACTAAAGCGTTGCATTGAATTGGGTGCTCGCACTGCTAGGCCCGGTGAGTTCTCTGAACGGGCTTTCTTAAATGATAAAATAGATTTAACTCAAGCCGAAGCGATTGCTGATTTGATTGATTCAGCTTCAGAACAAGCAGCTCGATGTGCGGTACGTTCTTTACAAGGTGCGTTCAGTAATCGTATTCATGAGTTAGTAAACAGCCTGATTCAACTGCGAATTTATGTGGAAGCGGCTATAGATTTTCCAGAAGAAGAAATAGACTTTTTATCCGATGGGAAAGTGGAAAAAGACTTACGTGGTGTAATGGACAATCTAGCCAACGTAATGCAAGAAGCTAATCAAGGTACATTGCTTCGTGAAGGTATGACAGTGGTTATTGCTGGACGCCCTAATGCGGGCAAATCTTCACTACTAAATGCCCTTTCAGGACGTGATACAGCCATTGTTACCCATATTGCTGGAACCACTCGTGATGTATTGCGCGAACATATCCATATTGACGGTATGCCACTGCATATTATCGACACTGCTGGCTTGCGAGACGCACCCGATGAAGTAGAGCGAATTGGTATCCAAAGAGCTTGGAATGAAATAGAACAAGCCGACCGAGTTTTACTGGTGGTCGATGGAACAGAAACCACAAAAACAGCCCCCCATGATATCTGGCCTGATTTTGTAGATAAACTCCCTCATCCAGAGCGCATTACAGTGGTTCGTAATAAGGCAGATTTAACAGGGGAAATTTCGGGTATAAGTGAAGGCGAGCAAAGCCCTATTATTCGGATTGCAGCAAAAGACGGCTCAGGCATCTCAGAGTTAAGAGAGCACCTTAAAACCATAATGGGCTACAACGCATCTACCGAGGGAGGCTTTATTGCTCGTCGCCGTCATATAGAGGCCTTGGAGCGAGCTACAGTATTTTTAAATAGTGGTCTTGATCAGTTAACTGGAGCCAGTGCTGGCGAGTTACTAGCGGAAGATTTGCGCATGGCGCAAAATTCGTTAAATGAAATAACGGGTGAATTCTCCAGTGATGATTTATTGGGTAAAATATTTGGAAGCTTCTGCATTGGTAAGTAATTCGTCTTAACCAGCTCTAAAGTGCAATTAAAAACAAAAAAACCGGTCTATTACTTAAAGATATCTAAGTAATAGACCGGTTTTTTTGTGATTACATTGTCATGCTTTATTAATTATAAAATTCAGGAGAATGCTTAATAGTAGCGTTTTGCTCTTTATCATGTTGAATCCAGAGTTTTGCGCCTGTTTTTTGAATAAACATTTCTATTGAATCCATTGTTTCTAGAGTTTGCTTTTTATCAAAATTAAATGAAGGCACACGTTTGTGGGTTCTGTTTTTAGTAAAGTGATATAAATCCCCTGACAACAGGATTGGACCTTCATTTTCTAAATTAACCAACAGCATTTGATGCCCTGGAGTGTGCCCTGGAGCTGGCTTAATAATAACGCTGCCATCGCCAAAAACATCATGATCGCCGTTTAAAATTTGAATTTTAGTCTTGTCAATTTTGTCATAGCTAGAAGCGTTAAAACCAAAGTTTTCAGGAGTGTCACCAAATGCAGCATCATATTCTTCTTGCTGGATGAAAAGTGAGGCATTGGTAAACAAGTTTGCATTGCCAGTGTGATCACCATGAAAATGAGAAATTCCCATAAACTGAATGTCAGTAGGATTTAAATTAATGGCAGTCAATTGATCAGCCAGTGGGTTCATGACTTTCAACGTGAGTTTTCCACCAAAAACATCAACACCTTTTTCACCTACAGCATCCGTTATGCCAGTATCCCAAATCATGTGGCCTTTAGGATGCTGAATTAAATAACAGCTATCCACTAAGCTTTTAGTTTCATCAACGTCCACACCTGGTGAAAATAAAGATATGTCGTGAACAGTTATTTCGCCGCATTCAAATACTTGCAATGTTAGTGGTGCTGGTTGACTGCAAGCTGTTAATAACAGCCCAACCAAAATAATTAATAAGGGTTTCATGGTGTTTTCCTGAAAATAATGAAGAAAAATTTCTGTACTTGTTAAGGTATTTTGCCTTAATCAGACTAGGATACAACTGTGTATCCTGTACGGTCATCTAAAGCTGTGAATAAGCTGTTAGTTAGCGGGGATAAAGTTGTGCACAGGCTTAATTCTGTTGATAAAATACAACTCAAGCCCTTGATAAACAGTTAGTTCAATGAATTTTAATTGTGGAAAGTAATTATCCACAAAAATTCAGAAAAAATTACTTATACACAGGTTTTGAAAACGGTCATCAAAAGTTGTTAATAAGCTGTTAGTTAGCGGGGATAAAGTTGTACACATGGTAAAAAAGTATTTCTAGTTAAATAAAAAAGTCCTTATTTATTAATGACTTATAATATAACTAGGTGTGGATAGTAAATATGCACATAAAGACTACTTTTTAATCTGTTGGTTAATAATGCTATGTTCCATCTTTAGAACACTGCATAAAATACTAAAGAAATAAATATTATCATTAGGAAAAGCTATGAAACTTTTTTATCTAAGTCCTTAACGCTGGATCGATTAAACACATGTTTAGCCATTTGATAATAGAATGGGCTGTTGCCCCTAAAAGTGATCCTGACTGTTTAATAACCAAGAAAACTGTACATAATTAAATCGAAAAGACCACCGCAACCGATTAGTTAACCTTAGCCGATAAATTTATCAGTTTTCCACAGGCCAAGGCCTGTATATCTTAGCATTTATCTATATAATGCCCGCCCTGATCGAATTTTAACCAGTGCTTGATTGTTTCAAATGCACTGTTTTGCACGCGCTGTTTACAGAGGTAAGTTAAGTGGATTTTACAAAACGCTATGACGTAATTGTTGTTGGTGGTGGCCATGCCGGCACCGAAGCCTGTTTGGCGGCTGCCCGCATGGGATGTAAAACCTTATTAGTTACCCACAGCATTGAAACTGTGGGGGTTATGTCGTGTAATCCAGCCATTGGCGGTATTGGTAAATCACATTTAGTAAAAGAAATTGATGCGTTAGACGGTGCTATGGGCCGTGCAACTGACAAAGCTGGAATCCAGTTCCGTACATTAAATAGCCGTAAAGGGCCGGCCGTCCGTGCTACTCGCGCACAAGCTGACCGCGCCTTATATAAGGCGGCTATTCGAGATATCGTAGAAAATCAGCCCAATCTCGAATTTTTTCAACAAGCTTGTGACGACTTAATAGTTGAGGGCGATACTGTTAAAGGTATTGTGACTCAAGCTGGGGTTAAGATTTACGCGGACACTGTGGTTCTAACAACAGGGACATTTCTTGGTGGAGTCATCCATATTGGTTTAGATAATTATCAAGGGGGCCGGGCAGGCGATCCGCCTTCTAACGCGCTAGCAAAACGAATGCGTGAATTACCTTTTAATGTAGGACGTTTAAAAACAGGCACTCCAGCTCGAATTGATGCGCGTTCAGTAGATTTTTCTGTCATGCAGCGCCAACCTGGTGATGACATAACACCAGTGATGTCTTTCATGGGGTCGCAAGCCGATCATCCCCGTCAAGTGGACTGCTTTATTACTCACACTAACGAAAGAACCCATGACATTATTCGCGCGGGTCTAGACCGTAGCCCAATGTATACAGGTGTTATAGAAGGGGTAGGCCCTCGTTATTGTCCTTCAATTGAAGATAAGGTCATGCGTTTTGCTGATAAAAACTCTCATCAAATATTCGTCGAGCCAGAAGGTTTATCTACTCACGAATTATACCCAAATGGCATCAGTACTAGCTTGCCGTTTGATGTTCAAATAGAGCTTATTCATAGCATGAAGGGCTTTGAAAATGCCCATATCACTCGACCTGGATACGCTATTGAGTACGATTACTTTAACCCTCAAGATTTAAAACACAGTTTAGAGACTAAGTTCATAAACGGACTGTTCTTTGCTGGCCAAATTAACGGTACAACTGGCTACGAAGAAGCTGGAGCACAGGGTCTATTAGCGGGAACAAACGCGGCTCTACTGAGTATGGAAAAAGATTGCTGGTACCCTCGACGTGATGAAGCCTACATGGGTGTATTAGTCGATGACCTTATTACTATGGGCACCGATGAACCTTACCGCATGTTTACCAGTCGTGCAGAATATCGTTTGATCCTACGTGAAGACAACGCCGATTTACGCTTAACCGAAAAAGGTCGTGAACTCGGAATGGTCAGTGACGAACGCTGGAATGCCTTTAGTGAAAAACGTGAGGCCATTGAATTAGAAACACAGCGCCTTAAAAGCACGTGGATTTTACCCAATACGCCAGAAGGTGATGTGGTAAACAAGGTAACTAAAAACCCGCTAACTCGTGAATACAGTTTAATGGATTTATTAAAGCGTCCAGAAATTACTTATGGTGATATTTGTGGATTAAAAGGGGCAGCCGTGGCAGACCCTCAAGTGTCTGAGCAAGTGGAAATAGCGGCCAAATATGATGGCTATATTGTTCGCCAGTTAGAAGAAATTGAACAAATGCGCCGCTATGAAGATACCTTACTACCAGCAGATGTGGAGTATTCAATGGTCGGTGGTTTGAGCAATGAGATCATTCAAAAAATGACCGAATTAAGGCCTGAAACACTAGGGCATGCCAGCCGCATTCAAGGAGTTACCCCGGCTGCGTTAAGCCAACTGCTAATATATTTGAAAAAGAAACACAGCATTCAAAAGAAGTCAGCCTAAAAAGGCGGGTATAAGCTCACCCAGTGAGCGATCCCCTTATTACCTAAGGACAAAAAATGTACAAAGCCCTTTTAAAAACAGGTCTTAAAAAGCTAAAGCTAGAACTCAGCGATGAAAAAATAGAATTATTATTGGCTTACCACACGCTGTTAATAAAATGGAATAAAGCCTATAACTTAACCGCAGTCCGTAACCCAGAAGAAATGATTAGTCGTCATTTACTCGACAGTTTAAGTATTATCCCCCACGTAACTGGAGACTTAATCTTAGACGTGGGTACGGGCCCTGGCTTGCCAGGTATCCCACTCTCTATATGCTATCCAGACAAGCAATTAGTACTTTTAGACAGCAATGGCAAAAAAACTCGCTTTTTAACTCAGGCGAAAATAGAACTAAAGCTCATTAACATGACGCCTGTTCAGGCTAGAATTGAACGCTATGAGATGCCAGCAGTTGCCCCAGAAGGTTTTGACTGTATTACAAGTCGCGCATTTGCCACATTAAAAGACATGGTAGATGGCAGTATTCATCTGTTAAAACCTGATGGTTACTTTTATGCCATGAAAGGTTTGCACCCAACAGCTGAAATTGCAGAATTGGATAGCAGGACGTCTGTGGTAGACTGTCGCGCCTTGCATGTACCGGGCGAAGATGCTGAGCGTCATTTGGTAAAAATAAAGAAAAACGCCTGATTTACATGTTGGGTTAATAAAAAATAATAAGTGTCTTAAGGATGTTTTGTGGGTCGTATAATTGCTGTTGCAAATCAGAAGGGTGGAGTAGGTAAAACTACCTCTACTGTAAACCTGTCTGCGTCATTAGTGGCTACCAAGCGCAAAGTATTGGTAGTAGATCTAGACCCTCAAGGTAACGCCACCATGGGCAGTGGAATTAACAAACACGAACTTGAAATGTCTATATACGACGTACTGGTTCACGGTAACTCTATTAACGAAGTTAAACTGCCTACAGACCCTGCGGGCTATGACATGATTCCCGCCAATGCTGACCTAACTGCAGCTGAGGTTGAATTGATCAATCTAGAGAACAATGAAAGCCGTCTTAAAAGTGCACTAGATGCGGTTAAAGGTAACTATGACTATATTTTAATTGATTGCCCACCTTCATTAAATATGTTGACGGTTAATGCATTTATAGCGGCCGATGGCATTATTATTCCTATGCAGTGTGAGTATTTCGCTTTAGAAGGTTTGAGTGCATTAATGAATACGGTAGAGCGTATAAAAGAGATCAATCCAGGTTTAGAAGTTGATGGCCTGTTGCGCACTATGTACGATCCGCGCAGCAGCTTAACCACAGATGTATCATCACAATTGATCAGTCATTTTGGCGACAAAGTTTATGGAACTGTAATCCCCCGTAATATTCGCTTAGCAGAAGCCCCTAGTTATGGTTTACCTGTATTGTATTATGATAAAAGCTCTCGGGGGGCTGTGGCGTATTTGGCCCTGGCTGGCGAAGTTAACAGAAAAAACAAAAGTAAATAATTTATTATTCTTACACTTAAATCAAAAGTATAGCGACCAGATAACATGGCAAAAAGACGTGGACTAAATAATGCTGGAGGCGGACTAAACGTCCTTTTAGCAGGAGCCAGCAAAGTAAAGGCATCGCAAGACGGCGCGTCTACGGCACAAGATTCTCAGCCAGCCAAAGAAGTCCTTAAGCAAATCCCAATCGAATACTTGCAACCGGGGCAATATCAGCCTCGCAAAGACATGCACCCAGAAGCATTGGAAGAGCTGGCAGCATCTATTAAGGTTCAGGGCATTATGCAACCTATCGTAGTGCGCCCGCTTTCTAGCGTAACGGCAAATACGAAATACGAAATTATCGCTGGGGAGCGTCGCTGGCGTGCGGCACAAATTGCTGGACTGCATAATGTTCCTGCCATTGTACGGGATGTTCCAGACGAAGCGGCCATCGCTATGTCGTTGATTGAAAACATTCAGCGTGAAAATTTGAATCCAATGGAAGAAGCCGTTGCACTACATCGCCTACAAGAAGAATTTGAGTTAACTCAACAGCAAGTGGCAGACGCGGTTGGTAAAAGCCGTGTAACAGTCACTAATTTATTACGGTTAATGAACCTGAACGATGATGTTAGAACTATGCTAGAGCATGGAGACATTGAAATGGGTCATGCACGGGCGTTGTTAGGTTTACACGACCAGCATCAGTCTGAAGCGGGTCGTCAGGTAGTGGCAAAAGGATTGACGGTTCGTCAAACTGAAGCTCTCGTTCGCGGCTGGCATGAGCCTGCTGTTGCGACTGCTAAAACGACGTCAAATCCGGACATTAAGCGCCTAGAAACCAATCTTGGAGACAGGCTGGGAGCAAAGGTCGAACTTAAACACAATGGTAAGGGTAGGGGCAAGCTGGTAATCAATTACTCTACTCTTGACGAGTTAGATGGAATTTTAAGCCATATAAAATAATAAAGTGCGCAGTGCTATGATAAGCCATTCCTTCAATGGCTTGTGAATTCACTGTTACTTGAAAACTAGCTATCAAGTTAATTCTTAAGTTAATTTTCAATAAGCAAGTATCTATACTGTTAAAGTTTACAGCTAATATAATCCCTATAAAAAGTATTGATTTTCCAGTTACATAGTTGGCCCAATTGCTCGTTGCACCTTGCCCCAAGCCCTAATACAATCCAGCTCGTTGGTGGAATAATGAACTTGTAGCACTATTGTGGTGCGAATATACAGGCTGTTTAAAAATTAAATGGCAATTAGAGCACATTAGGTTGAAGCGGCGCGGTATAGCCAATATAATTCTGACCGCCTATTTTTGATAGGTTATAGAACATTTACTTTGCAGTATTGGCATATATGCCATCGGAGAAAGCGTGAGTCAGACCATTAAACGCCCTCCGGTTTATAGAATAATCCAGATGCAGTTAGGGATGAGTGGCTTGATGGCACTTGTATTTTTTCTGCGAAGTCCTGAGGCGGCAATATCTGCGTTGGTGGGAGGATTGATTTGTGCGATACCCAATGCCTATTTTATTTATAAGGTATTTAAGTACAGCGGCGCACAACAAGTAGGCCATGTATTACGTTCTTTTTATCAGGGCGTAACGTGGAAGTTGGTTTTAACCGCAATTGGGTTCGCGGCAGCGTTTACGCTGATAAACTCATTAGATTTTTTGGCGCTGTTCAGCACGTTTATTGTCGTTCAGGTCACAAATGTTTTAGCATCAATAATTGTAAATTTATAAACCTTTAAAAGAAGAGTGCGGCATATGGCGGGTAATACCTCTACCGACTACATAAAGCACCATCTCACCAATTTAACTTACGGCGAACTGCCAGTGGGTTATGAGCGTTCAGATGGTACTGTTATGACTGAGAGTTCTTGGACTCTTGCACAAACAGCTCAAGAAGCTGGTGACATGGGCTTTATGGCTGTTCATGTTGATAGCTTGGCGTGGTCTATTGGCCTTGGCGCTTTGATTATGTTTATTTTTTGGCGCGCCGCTAAAAATGTAACTACTGGTGTGCCGACAGGTATGCAAAACTTTATAGAAAGCCTTGTAGAGTTCATTGATAACACAGTAAAAGATAGCTTTCACGGTCGTAGCGCCCTAGTGGCTCCGCTCGCTTTGACCATATTCACTTGGGTATTCATGATGAACCTAATGGATTTGATCCCAGTGGATATTATACCTAAGCTTTTCGAGCTTACTTGGACCGCTGCTGGTGGTATTCCAGATCATGCTTTCATGAAAATAGTACCTTCTACTGACCCTAATATTACTGCAGGTTTAGCATTATCAGTATTTGGCCTAATGATATTTTATGGCATTAAAATAAAAGGCATTGGCGGCTTTATTGGTGAATTAACCCTTCATCCTTTCAACGCTAAAAACCCATTTGTACAAGCTCTATTTATTCCAGTTAACTTTACTTTAGAAGTTCTAGGATTAATTGCTAAACCAATTTCTCTTGCGTTACGTTTGTTTGGCAATATGTATGCTGGCGAGATGATCTTCATTCTTATTGCGTTAATGTACTCTGCTGGTTTAGCAATGGGCATATTTGGTGGTGTTTTACAGTGGGGATGGGCAGTATTCCATATTCTAGTAATTACACTGCAAGCGTTTATATTTATGATGCTTACAATTGTATACCTGGGTATGGCCCACGAAGATCACTAAGTAAAAGATTTAGGGCTTTTTAAGAAAAGCCCTGCTAGCTTTAACTGAAATGAAAAACGATTTTTAACCCTTTAACTTAACCGTTAATTTTTTAACTTTAACCTCAACTATAAAATAGGAAACTATTATGGAAATGATTTACATCGCAGCCGCAATTATGATCGGTCTTGGTGCTTTAGGTACTGGTATTGGATTCGCAATCTTAGGCGGTAAGCTTTTAGAATCTACAGCTCGTCAACCTGAGCTAGGTCCACAACTTCAAACTAAAACTTTCCTTATGGCTGGTTTGTTAGATGCTGTGCCTATGATCGGTGTTGGTATCGCTATGTACTTAATCTTCGTTGTTGCAGGTTAATTTTAGCTATCAACATTAAACAACGAATATTGAGGAACTAAGGCGTGAATATAAATTTGACTCTTATCGGCCAGATCATCGCCTTCGCTTTTTTCGTTGCATTCTGCATAAAATTTGTTTGGCCACCGCTAATCAATGCTATGGAAGAACGTGCAAAGAAAATTGCGGATGGTTTGGATGCTGCTAATCGTGCGGAACGTGATTTGAAATTGGCTCAAGAAAAAGCCGGTTCACAATTACGCGAAGCCAAAGAGCAAGCGGCCCAGATCATTGAGCAAGCCAACAAACGCGCAAGCCAAGTGATTGATGAAGCGAAAGATTTAGCTCATCAAGAAGGCGATCGTATTAAAGTGGCTGCTCAAGCAGAAATTGATCAAGAAGTTAACCGTGCAAAAGAAACTTTGCGTAGCCAAGTTTCAGCTCTTGCTGTTGCCGGTGCTTCTAAAATCCTGGAAACCTCAATTGACTTAGAGAAGCATAACGCTCTTCTAGACCAATTGGCGAATGAGCTATAAGCGAGGTTTACCATGGCTGAACTTTCAACATTGGCTCGTCCATACGCGAAAGCAGCCTTCCAAGCCGCTGTAGACGCTGGCGAATTACAAGCATGGTCAGACATGCTTGTAACCGTTAGCAACGTAGTTCAAAACGAAGAAATAGTCAGAGTACTGGCCAGTCCTTCGTTAACTGGACAACAGCAAGCTCAGACATTGATCGATGTTTGTGGTGACAAATTAAACGCTTCTGGGCAAAACCTAGTGAGTGTTTTAGCGGAAAACAAACGTATTTCGCTGTTCCCACACATTTTAGAGCAATTCGAGCACTTGAAGGCGGAGCTAGAGAAAGCAATAGATGTAGATATCATCTCAGCTTTTGAAGTAAGCGACGAATCCAAGCAAAAATTAACTGACGCTCTCAAAGCAAAACTTGCTAAAGACGTACGTGTAACTATTTCTGTTGATTCAACATTAGTAGGTGGAGCCATCATCCGTGCGGGTGATTTGGTTATCGACGGCACTGTTCGTGGCAAGTTGGCTAAGTTAGCCTCAGCAATGAACTCCTGAGTTTATAGGGACAAATATGCAACAGCTAAATCCTAGCGAAATAAGCGAAGTGATTAAGAAGCGCATCGACAGTCTCGATGTGTCTTCAGAAGCACGTACCGAAGGAACAATAGTTTCTGTAGCCGACGGTATTGTGCGTATTCACGGTCTTGCCGACGTAATGTACGGCGAAATGATTGAATTTGACGGCGGTCTATTCGGAATGGCTCTTAACTTAGAGCAAGATTCTGTAGGCGCGATCGTTATGGGTGATTACTTACCACTACAAGAAGGCCAGAAGGCTCGTTGTACTGGTCGTATCCTTGAAGTGCCAACGGGTCCTGAATTATTAGGTCGTGTTGTCGATGCTCTTGGTAACCCAATTGATGGTAAAGGTCCAATCGAAGCATCTTCTTCTACTCCGGTAGAACGTGTTGCTCCAGGCGTAATCTCTCGTAAGAGTGTTGATCAGCCTGTACAAACTGGTTACAAATCAGTTGATGCGATGGTACCTGTTGGTCGTGGTCAGCGTGAGCTAATCATTGGCGATCGCCAAACTGGTAAAACAGCTTTAGCAATCGACGCGATCATCAACCAAAAAGACTCTGGTATTAAATGTGTATACGTTGCTATCGGTCAGAAGCAATCTTCAATTGCGAACGTTGTTCGTAAATTAGAAGAGCATGGCGCAATGGAAAATACCATTATCGTAGCCGCTTCTGCATCAGAACCTGCTTCTATGCAGTTCATCTCGCCTTACGCGGGTTGTGCAATGGGTGAATATTTCCGTGACCGCGGCGAAGACGCACTAATCGTATATGACGATTTGACTAAACAAGCTTGGGCTTACCGTCAAATTTCATTGCTATTGAAACGTCCTCCTGGTCGTGAAGCTTATCCTGGCGATGTATTTTACTTGCACTCTCGTTTATTAGAGCGTGCGGCACGTGTAAATGCTGATTACGTTGAACAGTTCACCAACGGTGAAGTGAAAGGTAAGACCGGTTCTTTAACGGCGTTACCAATCATCGAAACACAAGGTGGCGATGTATCGGCTTTCGTACCAACAAACGTAATTTCGATTACAGACGGTCAGATCTTCTTAGAAACTAACCTTTTCAACTCAGGTATCCGTCCAGCTATGAACGCTGGTATTTCGGTATCTCGTGTGGGTGGTTCAGCTCAAACTAAGATCATCTCTAAACTTGGTGGTGGTATTCGTATCGCACTGGCTCAGTACCGTGAATTAGCGGCTTTCGCAGCGTTTGCATCTGACCTAGATGAAGCAACTCGTGCGCAGCTTGAGCATGGTAAAACTGTTACTGAGTTAATGAAGCAGAAGCAGTACTCGCCAATGTCTGTAGCGGAAATGGCAATTATGCTTTTCTCAGCGAACGAAGGTCATCTAAAAGATGTAGCAATAGAAAAAGTTGGAGCGTTTGAAGCTTCATTACTTTCTTTTGCTCACGCAGAGTTCAAAGATCTTGTTGATCTTATCAATGGCGCTGGCAAATACGGCGACGATGAGAAAAATGGTCTTAAAGACTTACTTGAGAAATTTAAGGCAACTCAAACTTACTAAGCTTTATGCTTAGTTCGTTAGCCGAGCTAGATAATTAGGGGGCAGTCGTTATGGCAGTCGGAAAAGAGATAAAGCAGAAGATCGGCAGTATTCAAAATACGCAAAAGATCACTTCTGCAATGGAAATGGTAGCAGCATCGAAAATGCGTAAAGCGCAAGATCGTATGCAGTCTGGCCGTCCATATGCAGAAAAGATCCGTGCGGTAGTGGGCCATATGGCCAGCGCTACGAGCGAATATCGTCATAGTTATCTGCAAGAGCGAGAAGTGCGACGCGTTGGTTACATCGTAGTTACTTCTGATCGCGGCTTATGTGGTGGTTTGAACACCAATTTGCTTCGTAGCTTAGTAAAAGAGATGAAAACCTTCCACAACGACAATGTCGAAGTGGATATTTGTGCCATTGGCCAAAAAGGTGTGTCTTTTTTCAATAGTTACGGTGGCAATGTTGTTGCAGCCAAAACTCACATGGGTGATGCGCCAGAAATTAACGATTTGATCGGTAGTGTTAAGGTGATGTTAGATGCATTTGATAGTGGTGAAGTAGACCGCTTGTATCTAGCAAGTAACGTATTCGTTAACACCATGACGCAACAACCAACCGTTAAACAACTTTTACCGTTGGAAGCTGTGGAAGATGATGAGTTAGGTGCCCACTGGGATTACATCTACGAACCAGATGCCGAGCAACTACTTGGTGAAATACTGCTTAGATATATCGAATCTCAGGTATATCAGTCAGTTGTGGAAAATACGGCATGTGAAATGGCAGCACGTATGTTGGCCATGAAAGCGGCCACCGACAACGCAGGTGATTTCATTAAGGACTTGAACTTGTTGTATAACAAGGCTCGTCAAGCAGCTATTACCCAAGAGATTTCAGAAATCTGTAGTGGCGCTGCAGCGGTATAAGCTTGCAGATTTAAGGTTTATTAGAGGATTTAACAATGAGTAGCGGAAAGGTCGTACAGATCATCGGTGCCGTAATTGACGTGGAATTCCCACGTGATTCCGTGCCTAAAATATATGACGCGCTTAAAGTTGAAGGCGGAGAAATTACGCTTGAAGTTCAACAACAGCTAGGTGACGGTATTGTTCGTACCATCGCCATGGGTTCTACAGAAGGCCTAAAGCGCGGATTAATTGCAGAAAACACAAATGGACCTATTCAAGTACCGGTTGGTATTGAAACATTAGGTCGCATCATGGACGTTCTAGGACGTCCAATTGATGAATGTGGTCCAATCGGTGAAAAAGAAGTAGCTTCTATTCACCGTAAGCCCCCTTCATTTGCTGAACAGTCCATGTCTTCAGATTTGCTTGAGACTGGTATCAAAGTAATCGATCTAGTTTGCCCATTCGCTAAGGGTGGTAAAGTAGGTTTGTTCGGTGGTGCTGGTGTTGGTAAAACTGTAAACATGATGGAATTGATCAACAACATTGCAAAAGCACACTCAGGTTTATCTGTGTTTGCTGGTGTTGGTGAGCGTACTCGTGAAGGTAACGATTTCTACTACGAAATGGCTGAGTCAGGGGTTGTTAACCTAGAAGACAAAGTTAAATCGAAAGTAGCGATGGTTTACGGACAAATGAATGAGCCTCCAGGTAACCGTTTACGCGTAGCGTTAACAGGTCTAACTATGGCTGAGAAATTCCGTGACGATGGTAAAGACGTTCTACTTTTCGTAGATAACATTTATCGTTATACACTTGCCGGAACTGAAGTATCTGCATTGCTAGGCCGTATGCCATCAGCGGTAGGTTACCAGCCAACTCTTGCAGAAGAGATGGGTGTACTTCAAGAGCGTATTACCTCTACTAAGAAGGGATCTATCACTTCTGTGCAAGCGGTATACGTTCCTGCAGATGATATGACGGATCCAAGCCCAGCAACAACATTTGCTCACTTAGATTCAACTGTATCTTTGTCTCGTGACATCGCTTCTAAAGGTATTTACCCTGCAATTGATCCATTAGATTCAACTTCACGTCAGTTGGATCCATTGGTAATTGGCCAAGAACATTACGACATTGCTCGTGGCGTTCAGACTGTATTGCAGCGTTATAAAGAACTTAAAGACATTATCGCCATACTGGGTATGGACGAATTGTCTGAAGAAGATAAGTTAATAGTGACTCGTGCACGTAAGATCGAGAAATTCTTATCTCAGCCTTTCTTCGTAGCTGAAATCTTCACTGGTGCCCCAGGTAAGTACGTATCGTTGAAAGAAACGCTGCGTGGCTTTAAAGGATTACTTGAAGGCGAATTCGATACTCTGCCAGAACAAGCGTTCTACATGGTAGGTACCATCGACGAAGCAATTGAGAAGGCTAAAAACCTTTAATAGGAGAAATAGCTATGGCTAGAACGGTTCATTGCGACATCGTTAGTGCTGAAGAGGCTATCTTCTCTGGCTTGGTTGAAGTATTAGTGGCGGCTGGTGTATCAGGTGACTTAGGCATATTGCCTGGTCACGCTGCACTGCTAACCTCAATTCAATCAGGTCCTGTCCGTATTAAAAAACAGGGCGGTGAAGAAGAAATCTTCTTTGTATCAGGCGGTTTTTTAGAAGTTCAGCCAAACTCAGTAACTGTATTAGCAGATACTGTAGTGAGAGCTGATAACATCGACGAAGCAGCTGCGCTTGAAGCGCAAAAGCATGCTCAGCATGCACTTGAAAATCAAAGCGGTGATTTTGATTATTCTCGTGCAGCAGCTCAGCTAGCGGAAGCATCTGCACAGATTCGTACTCTGCAGCAAATCCGTCAAAAACTAGGTAAACGTTAATTTCTAATTAGAAACTAACCCAACCTTAGAAAACCCCGTTCTTGATTTTACATTTACATGTGAATATGAAGTACGGGATTTTTTTTGCCTATAGAAGGGCCTTAGGCTTTTTAAAATATAGACAAGATTAAGAAGTAAATAATAGATGTAAGATCAAACAATGAACACGATCAGTTATTGCGAGGCGGTAAATATTTAAAACTCCAAATTAGAATAATTATTTAGCACTTTATAAACTCCGAAAAAATTCTGTTAATAGTTAATAATTAATAGACCAAGCAATTGATTTATAACGTTATATTCTAAATTAAAAGGTAAGTTAGTTTATAATTTCTACTATAAATAGCACTTACACAAGGATTACCCACTATTTAGGTCAAGTATGTTTCGATAATTTTAAGTGCGTAAACCTCTAAAATTTATTATCATGCCGCGCTGAATCTAGATCATCCAAATGATGTTCGTATTTGGGATCGTTGATTAACCCGTATTTTGAGAATAATGATGAAATTTAATTTTAGTTTACTGGCAATGCTTTTTTGCCTAAGTGCCCTTGTACCATCTGCATATGCAGAAGGTGGTATTCACGATAAAGGTTCTATTTATGTGTTTTGGGGTTGGAACCGCAGCCAATATTCTAAATCGGATATCCACTTTAAAGGCAATGGCTACGATTTTACACTAAGTGACGTAACGGCAGCCGATCGTCAAACGGCTGTTGGTATCGATCCATACTTCCGCCCAGACGGTATTACGCTGCCACAGACCAACTTTAAGGTGGGTTATTTTATCGCTGATAACCTCGCGCTTTCATTTGGTGTTGATCATATGAAATACGTGATGGACCAAAATCAAATGGCCAAAATTGAAGGTTATATAACAGGAAGCGGTAACCCAGCATTTGATAAAACCTATGTTAAAGGCGAAAGAATAGATTTAAGCCAAGATGGGTTTTTAAAGTTTGAACATACAGATGGCCTTAACTACTTAAATCTAGAAATTAACCGCTTTGACGAGTTATATCGCTTCAGTCCTGATTTCTCAATTTCGGCCGTAACGGGTGCAGGCGTTGGTATTTTAATGCCAAGAACTAATGTGACTTTATTTGATAAAAAGCGTCATGATGAGTTTCATTTTGCCGGTTGGGGTACATCGGTTAAAGCGGGTATCGAATTTAATTACAAGCGCTTCTTTACTCGTACAGAAGTGAAATACGGTTACATAGATATGCCAGACATTCGCACAACTGAAAGCAGTACAGACAAAGCATCTCAGCACTTTACGTTTACTGAATTAGATATGGTATTTGGTTACTACTTCTAATCACATTGGTCAGAAAAAAACCGCACTGGCTAAACTATCCAATGCGGTTTTTTTATATCTAAATTTTAATATAGAGTTACTGCACTAACAGACTTATAACGATGAAAATCGTTGTGTTTGATAGTCACTATTCCCAAACATAAGATCTATCATGGTCATTCGTTTAAAATAGTGGCCAATATCAAGTTCGTCGGTTACACCAATGCCACCATGTATCTGTATGGTTTCTTGACCAACCTTACGTGAAGCTCTGCCCACCAGAGACTTCATTGCAGCTACAGCCTTTGAAGCTTCTATGCCACCCTCATCGATTTTCAAAGCGGCCATTAGCACAATAGACTTTGCTTGCTGTTGCTCTATAAACATATCAGCCATGCGATGTTGTAATGCTTGGAATTTAGAAATTGAGGTACCAAACTGCTTACGAGTCTTTGTATATTCAACGGTTTTAGCCGTAGCAATTTCCATTGCGCCTACAGCTTCGGCGCATACAGCAAGCGTAGCTCGATCTAGTACGGCTTCAATAGTAGGTAACGCACTTCCTTCAGTACCTAGTAGATTTTCAGTTGTGACATTTACATTGTTTAAACGTACTTCAGCAGCACGACCTCCGTCTTGGGTTCGATAGCTCTGAATATCCACACCTTCACTATCAGCATCCAAAATAAACAAAGAGATGCCGTCTTTGTTGTTAGTGTCGCCAGAAGTACGGGCAGATACAATTATTTTATTAGCAACAGGGGCATTCAACACCACTGCCTTATGGCCATTTAATACATATCCGCCTGCGGTTTTATCGGCTGTTGTGGCAACATAGGCCAGATCATATCGGCTGTTAGGTTCTGCATAAGCAAATGCCAGTTGTAAGCTGCCATCCATAATGGCTCCAATCAAAGTTTCTTTTTGCTGAGTATTGCCAGCTTTAGAAATCAACCCACCACCAATGATGGCAGTGGCCAAGAATGGTTCTATTACGAGGCCTTTACCAAATTCTTCCATCACAACCATAAGGTCGGCAGCACTGCCACCAAGGCCGCCATCATCTTCAGTAAAGGGAACCATTAACCAGCCAAGTTCAGCAAATAGTTTCCAATGATCGGCACTGAACCCTAATTCACTTTTAACTAATTTTGCTCGGTCGTAAAAGTCGTAATCGTTTTGCACAAAGCGCGTAATGCTGTCTTGGAGCATTTGTTGCTCGTCAGATAAAGAAAAATCCATAGTGTTCTCCAAATTGACCCTAAATACCAATGGGTCGTTAAAAATGGTCATTGTTATAGCTTGGTTATTTAACGCTATAAACCCAATACAGCTTTGCAAATAATGTTCTTTTGTACTTCGTTACTGCCGCCATAAATAGTGGTCTTACGGTGATTGAAATAAAGTGGTGCGCTGTTAGCGGCAGATTTAGGACCAACTTGTCGGCCTGAAAACTCAGGGTCAAATTGTTCAGTTACAAATGGCACCGCGTAATAACCTGCTACTTCCATCTTTAATTCATCAATAGCCTGATAAATTTCTGTGCCTTTGATTTTCAAAATGGATGATTCTGGACCAGGAGCCTTGCCGGTGCTGATAGCCGATAGAGTTCTTAACTCAGTATATTCCAGGGCTAGAAGATCAATTTCTATTTCAGCTACTTTGTGAGCAAAAATTGGATTGTCCATAAGGCTGGTGCCAAAGTCGTTAGTGTCAGATGCCAGTAATTTAATTTTTTTAAGGACATCCTTACTTTTTGCTACCCCAGCAATACCAGTACGTTCATGAGTTAATAGGACTTTTGCATAGGTCCAGCCTTGGTTTTCTTCGCCAATTCGGTTTGCCTTTGGAACACGAACATTTTCAAAATGGACTTCGTTTACTTCACGGCGTTCATCTAACATATAGATAGGAGAAACGGAGATACCAGGTGATGTCATATCGATTAAAACAAAGCTGATGGCTTGCTGGTTTTTAACCTCGGGAGCGCCTGTACGCACTAAGCAAAAAATCCAATCAGCAAATTGACCCAATGTGGTCCATGTTTTGGTACCATTTATTATGTAGTCTTCGCCATCAGATATGGCAGTAGTTTTTAAGGACGCTAAGTCAGAGCCTGCATTAGGCTCAGAATAGCCCTGACACCACCAAGTGTCGCTGTTCAGTATGCTGGGTAAAAATGTTTGTTTTTGCAGGTCTGTGCCATAAGTATAAATTACAGGGGCTACCATACCTAAACCAAACGGGACTATTGCTGGAGCGCCAGCAACGGCACATTCGTTACCCCAGATGTATTTTTGAGTAGAGGTCCAACCTGTTCCACCATGCTCAACAGGCCAGTTAATAGCGGCCCATCCCTTATCGGCTAAAATTTTCTGCCAAACGATAAAGTCTTCTTTGTCCATATGAAGATCATTTTTTACTTTATGCGCCATATCTTTGGGCAATTTAGTATTAAGAAAATCACGGACTTCTTGCTGAAAGTTAAGTTCTGATTCTGAAAAATTCACGTTCATGTTTGTTGTTCCCACTGACTGAAATCTAAACATCATTTAATGTTGTAAATACTGTATCAGTCATAAGAAAGGTTAAACATGACATCAAGGGTCAAGTTTAATAACAACATCTGCAAACAAAGATTAATGGATTGATGGGTAATCAAAAGGTTTGTCACAGTGCTTGCCATAGCATGTCGAACATCATCTGCTGGGTCCCAGCAATGGCATCACTATCAATTACAACCACAACAGGATAATTGTTATCGGCTAAGCTAATCATGGCCACTTTGGGAGGATAAATGGCTATATATGAAGCATTGCCCTGACCTTTCATCCACTTACGTTCAGCCAGTTCAGCCTCTTCACCGCCATCACCAATAGCGATTACCTGCACATGGATATTCTTAGCTACCCTTTGTTTGGTAAAAGTCGGAAAAGGGCGATAAAGGTGCTCACGTAAAGCTTGTGTTGAAATAACAGAGTACTGCTTTTTACTGGATCGGTCGACGCTGTTCAAAATATCCCGTAATACCAGTTCCACGCCATCATCGCCTTCATAGAAACGCACATTACCAGCTACCAAGTCTGTTTTTAAATGTTTAAGACCTGGGATAATGTCCGACTTCAACTCCAATAAGGTATGTTCTAGTGCTTGGCGCTTTTCTTCCGCTAAATCTAATAATCGATCCGGATCTTCAGCTTGAAATACACGACGCTTTCCTTTTGGTAAATAATTGACAATTCCTTTGCTCACTAAAACCTTTAGAGTCTCGTATGTAGAGCCTCTATTTATATTGGCTTTTTCAGCCAAGTCCCTTATTGAAGCGGGCCCTAGTACTAATAAAGCATGATAAATGGCTATTTCTCGATCAGTAAGACCGAGCTGAGTTAACGCAGATAAATTCATTGTTGTCATTATTTTTGTGACAAAGTAGATTGTAAATCGTACCAATTTAAATAGACTGTGCAACCTAATTTTACTGTTAGTAAACAATTGAAACAGTAAGTCCAAAAAGAGTGGTTCGGGTTTGTTTAAATTAATAACGATAAAGATCAAACTTGCTAGCCACCGAATAGAAGTGAAATAGTTAACATGAATATTGAAGTTGTTGTATTAGCCGCGGGCCAGGGTTCGCGCATGAAATCAGACCTGCCTAAAGTTTTACACCCAATAGCAGCCAAACCAATGCTGGCACATGTTTTAGATGCGGCTCGTATTGTTAACCCACAAGCATTACATGTGGTCATAGGACACGGTGCTGACCTTGTAAAAAGTACATTTTCAGGTGCAGACGATATTCAATGGGCAATTCAAGCGGAACAACATGGGACAGGTCATGCGGTAAAAATGGCACTGCCGAACTTAAAAGCTAACGGCGTGACATTGATTTTATACGGAGACGTTCCATTAATTCAAGGCAATACACTTCAAGCTTTGGTGGACATTGCTAAAAATAACTTAACAGGCTTATTAACCGTAAATATGTCGGATCCAACAGGTTATGGACGAATCGTGCGGGACACAAATAACATTGTTAAAGCCATCGTAGAGCACAAAGACGCAAACGCATCTGAACTGGCCATTACCGAAGTAAATACCGGAATCCTGTCTGTTCCAACAGAAAAGTTACACCAATGGTTACCTGAGCTTTCAAATAATAATGCTCAAGGTGAATACTATTTAACGGATGTGATTGCCATGTCAGCGAATGCAGGAATTGCTGTTGAAACGTTACAGCCGGAATTTGCGGAAGAAACTTACGGGGTCAATAATCGCGCTCAGCAAGCCCACCTAGAGCGTTGGTATCAAAAACGTTTAGTTAACGAGTTAATGGTAAAAGGTGTAACTATTTTAGATCCAGCCCGTTTAGATATTCGCTGTAATAGTATAGACAATATTAAAGTAGGTCGTGATGTAGTAATCGATGCCAACGTAATATTAGAAGGTAATATTGTTTTAGGTGACGGCGTAACAATTGAAGCTAACTGCATTATTAAAAATACCTCATTGGCAGCGGGTACCCAAGTAAAAGCATTCAGTCATTTGGAAGATGCGTTAGTAAAGGAAGGCTGCGACATTGGCCCTTATGCACGTTTACGCCCTGGCGCTCAATTAGAAAACGGCGCTAAAGTTGGTAACTTTTGTGAAGTGAAAAAATCAATCATCGGTGAAAACTCTAAAGTTAATCATCTGACTTATATTGGTGATGCAATCATTGGGAAAGGCGCCAACATTGGCGCGGGCACTATAACCTGTAATTACGATGGCGTTAACAAATTCAAAACTGAAATTGGCGATGGTGCATTTATAGGTTCAAATTCGTCTTTAGTAGCACCGGTAAAAATTGGCAAAGGCGCCACTGTCGCAGCGGGTTCAACGATTACAAAAGAAGTTGAAGTCGATCAATTGGCCATTGCTCGTGGAAAACAAAAGAATCTTAGCTGGACACGTCCTGTTAAAAAGTAGATTTGAGAGTAACGGTGGGAAGGCGTTTCCTTACCAATGTTAATTATTATAGAAATGAATAATTGAAGTTTATTTATACCGATGACTTCAGCTAACAATATTAAACCGCTGGCACAGAAGCCTGCGTACCGAATAAAAAGGAATAGACAGTATGTGTGGAATAGTTGGTGGTATTGCTCATCGTGATGTGAATGAAATACTATTAGAAGGCTTACGTCGACTTGAGTATCGAGGATACGACAGTGCCGGTTTAGCCGTGCTTACCGATGCGGGCATAATTGAACGCTGCCGTCGCATGGGCAAAGTAAAAGAACTTGAAGAAGGATTAAAAGTCAATCTGTTCTCAGGTAAAATAGGTATTGCTCACACTCGATGGGCTACTCATGGCAAGCCGTCTCAGGATAACTCTCATCCGCATATGTCTGGAGAGCGTTTAGTCATTGTGCATAACGGCATTATTGAAAATCACGAAGACCTTCGAGAAGAGCTTCAAGCAGCTGGTTACCAATTTAATTCTCAAACCGATACTGAAGTAATTGCTCACTTACTGCATCAAAATTTGCAAAAAATATCATCACTAACCGACGCGGTTAAAGAAACTATTACTCGTTTAGACGGTGCTTATGCATTGGGCGTAATCAGTGCTGATCACCCTGGTATATTAGTGGCTGCTCGGCAAGGATCACCACTAGTGATTGGCGTAGGTATTGGCGAACACTTCATTGCGTCTGACCAGTTAGCATTATTACAAGTTACCGATCGCTTTATCTTTCTAGATGAAGGGGACGTAGCAGAATTAACAACTGACCATGTTCATATTTGGGATGCAGACAACTCAGAAGTGGTACATGAAATAAATGTTTTTGAACATAAGATGGATGCCGCCGATAAAGGTGAGTTCCGTCATTACATGATGAAGGAAATTTACGAACAGCCAGATGTTGTTCGTAACTGCTTAGAAGGCCGAATTAATAAAACACGTTTGTTAGAGCAAGCGTTTGGAATTAAAGCAAAAGAAGTATTCGATAAAACCCAAGCGGTACAAATCATTGCATGCGGGACATCTTATCATTCAGGTATGGTGGCTAAGTACTGGATCGAGAGCCTTGTGGGTATTCCTTGTCAAGTTGAGGTAGCCAGTGAGTATCGTTACCGCAAAACAGTTGCGTTACCTAACAGTTTATTTATCACTATCTCGCAGTCAGGTGAGACAGCCGATACTTTAGCGGCGTTGCGCAAAGCAAAAGAAATTGGTTTTACTGCCAGTTTAAGTATTTGCAATGTACCTGGTTCATCATTGGTCAGGGAATCAGATCTAGCAATTATGACCAATGCAGGACCTGAAATTGGTGTTGCATCTACAAAAGCATTTACCTCCCAGTTAGTTGTTTTAATGATGCTGACTATCGCTCTTGGTCGTCGTCATGGGATGGTGCCCCAGGTAGAAGAAGCAATTGTTGCCGACTTAACAAAAATGCCAGACTTAATTGAAAAAGCCATCGCCATGGATAAAGACATTGAGTTATTAGCCCAAGACTTTGCAGA
Organism: Crocinitomicaceae bacterium; assembly: GCA_047628755.1. Classification (GTDB taxonomy): domain Bacteria; phylum Pseudomonadota; class Gammaproteobacteria; order Pseudomonadales; family Oceanobacteraceae; genus Bermanella. The sequence continues at coordinate 29,693 of JBLHVV010000001.1, forward strand.
TAAACACAATGGCTTATTTTTAGGTCGTGGTGCCATGTACCCTATTGCGATGGAAGGGGCATTAAAATTAAAAGAAATATCGTATATCCATGCTGAAGCTTATCCAGCAGGGGAATTAAAGCATGGTCCATTGGCTTTGGTTGATAAAGACACGCCCATTATTACCGTGGCGCCAAATAACGATTTACTTGATAAGTTAAAGTCTAACTTAGAAGAAGTCCGCGCTCGTGGCGGTGAGTTGTTTGTATTTGCTGATGAAAAAGCAAAAGTAAAAATTCAAGATAATTTAAAAGTTTTAAATATGCCTTCTTGCAGTGATTTAATGGAACCTATCTTATACATTATTCCATTACAGTTACTTAGCTATCACGTAGCAGTTCTTAAGGGGACTGATGTAGATCAGCCTCGTAACCTAGCAAAGTCGGTGACAGTTGAATAAATAATATCCAAACTTAGAGCCACTTAATAAAACTTTAATTTTATGGCATGATAATGCCAATATCTATTTTTTCAAGTAAAAATAATGGCCTATTTAGAAGTAAAAAAAGAATTAGACGGGCGTAAACAACGCACTAATAGTAGTCGTCAAAAAATAGTTGAAGCTATGCTGGAACTTATTCGTGAAGGCGCGTTAGAGCCTAAGGCAGAGCAAGTAGCGGTGAAAGCGGGTGTTGGTTTGCGTACTGTATTTAGGCGCTTTAACGAAATGGAATTATTGTTTCGAGAGCTATCAGTAGAAATTCAGCGTATTTTTATGCCTGAACTTGAAAAACCAATAGAGGGGATCATTTGGCAAGAAAAAGTATTAGACCTGCTAGAACGTAAAGTTTCTATTTATCAGATGATTGCCCCATATCGTGTGGCGGCAAAATTTCATAAACATACATCCGAATTTATTCGACAAGATATAGCGTATTGGAACAAGCTGGAAAAAAAGGTACTAAAAGATATTTTACCGATTAATGAGGCCACTGATTTAACAATATTCAACGCCATTAATGGCTGTATGAGCTTTGACTATTGGCTGACCCTAACCACAGCTCAAGGGCTAACCAGTGAAGAAGCCACCGATACAATAAAAGTAACGGTGAAAACTTTAATCGCTGATTTGTAATCGAGTGAATATTTTAAAGTTCAAATTCTGTGCGGTAACTGAATAGTTTTTCGCGTAAACCCTGTTTTATCGTTGTGTAAGTGACTCTATTTTTACTTTTTAATGTTTTTGCCAATTCAAACGCTTTATCTTGTAGTTCTTCAAGTGGGTATAAATAATCAACCAGTCCAGCGGCTAAACATTCAGCACCAGTTTTAGGTGTGCCCAACAGCATCATCTCCTTTAGCGCTTGCTGGTTATAATATAAATCTAAAACTGTATGCATTTTCGGGCGAAATGGAATGTTAATGTTTACTTCTGGAAAGCAGTAACGCCCGCGGTCGGCTCGCATTACCCTAAAGTCACCACACGCTGCCAATATTGCACCACCCGCGTAAGTGTTGCCGTTCATACAAATAACTGTTGGAGCATTTAAAGTAGCTAGCGCCACGTATACTTTGTCTATGGTTTCAGGAAATGCATCTTTTTCTTGCTGGGTTGATGTACCCATAAACCAATTCAAATTAATGCCATTAGAAAAAGTTTTTTCACCTACGCACGTTATCAGTAATGATGTATTACCCTTATAGCTTGCAACCTGTTCAAATGCCGCTAAATATTCATGCAGAACCTCTAAAGTAAAAGTATTTTCTTTTTCGTTGTTAGTGAGCGTTAATACGTGAACGCCTTCTTTTAGCTGTAACGTCATGGTAGACATGATAATACCTGTTCTTATTGCGCTATTTAATAGGTCACATTGTATCGCAACCGAGTGAGTAAATTCATGTTAAATAACAGCTGGCGCTTGACACTAGAGTTAACTCTAAGGTTTATACTTATATGATTAACCTCAGGAGATTTTCATGAAAATAGGTGAATTGGCGAAAGAATCAGGCTTATCGGCTCATACTATTCGATTTTATGAAAAGCAGGGGCTTATTCAGGCATTAAAACGCAGTGAGAGCAATTACCGTATATATAATAATCAAAGCTTGGACACGGCGCGCTTTATTAAACGAAGTCGACATATTGGGTTTAGTTTAAACAATATTGCTGTTTTTTTATCAATACGTGCCGATAAATCAGCGCATATTTGCTCTGAAGCAAAAACACTAGCAGATAACAAAATTAATGAGGTAGAGCATAAAATAGCAGAGCTAAAACAAGTGCTTGCAGCACTCCATAAGCTAAGCGATGCCTGTTGTGGTGGGACAGAAAGTGCAGAGTTTTGCAGCATTATTGACACATTAGAAAACAACAATGAGGTAGCCTCGTGAATGATATTTTAATGAATTTTATAGATTTGTTTACTGAATCTGCGCCCTTTCTTTTAATGGGCTTGTTATTAGCAGGTATGATTCGTCTACTTATTCCAGACAAGTGGATTAATAAAGTACTAGGTAAAGACAGTTCTGTGGTGACAGCAGCGATAATAGGCACCCCTTTACCACTTTGTTCATGTTCGGTGATCCCTGCGGCAATAGGCATTCGGCGTGCCGGAGCCAGCAAGGCAAGTACAGCCAGTTTCATGGTTGCTACACCAGAAACAGGCGTCGATTCAATCGGCGTTACCTTCGCACTTATGGGGCCTATTATGGCTGTTGCCAGGCCGGTTGCTGCCATAACGTCAGCGATTGTAGCAGGTACGCTAGTGCGCTTGTGGGATGTTGAAACCCCACCCAAGCAAGAGCCAGTAACGTCATGCTGTCATAGCGACTCTGAGAGTAAAGACAGCAATGAAGTCATTGAACAAGAAAGTTGGGTGGCGAAAACTAAAGCTGTTGTTCAGTATGGCTATGGACAGCTATTGGGCGATTTCATGAGTTGGTTATTGGTTGGATTGTTCTTTGCCGCTCTAATACAGACCTTTGTGCCAGCCAGTTTTTTAACCGAATACGGCAGTGGTGTATTTGCCATGATGGTTATCGTCTTAATATCAATTCCCATGTATATTTGTGCCACTGCGTCTACACCTATTGCAGCGGGTATGATGCTTTCGGGTATATCACCGGGTGCCGCTTTGGTATTCATGCTGGCTGGGCCTGCTACAAACATAGCCACATTGATGGTGGTAAAAAATGAATTAGGTATTCGATCCCTAATGGGGTACTTAACTGGCTTGGTGACTACTGCCGTTATCATGGGCTTGGGCTTTGATTGGATGCTGAACGCTTACGACATTAATATCGCAGTCACTATGGGTGACCATGGTGAAATGACATCAACTTTATACTCAATATCAGCGGTAATTTTAGCGGCACTGATTATTGTGCAATACAGTAAAAAATTAACGGTCTATTATCAGTCCTCTAAGTTGAAAAAACGATTGTTTGGAAATAAATGAAACTACAAAATATTAATAAAGAAAGATACACCAAACATCTTAACATCGTCATTGTCGCTCTGATAATAAGCTTGATGGTACTCGCTATCTCATTCGGTCAGATAATCATTAGTTTGTTATCAGATGGAACGGGCAGTCATTTTGTTTATAACCTGGCAGGAGTCGCCTTTGCAGCAGCTGTTTGCTTAAAGGTAGTTCATAGCTTTCGGTACCATGAATTTATGTCAGAGGTCTATTACGTATGGCGATTGAAGCAAATTCTTAATGCCATTTATCGTAAGTTGACAAAAATTAAAAAAGCCAGAGATGAGGGCGACATTAGTGCTTTTATTATATTGAATTATTACTATCAGGCGAGCGAGCAATTACTCACTCTAGATAATAATACCATTACCATGGACTCTTTAAAAACGGATCAAGACACGTTACAAAGCTTGATACAATCCAGCAACCTTAAAATACAAATCGAGGATTACCATACTGAATTATTGAACGCTTTTTAATGTGTCTAATTGTGTTTAGGACTCATCAGAGCCATATGATGTTCAGGCTTTGTAATGACTCCTATTTGCAACACTGTTATCCACTTGCATTGTGGGCTATTCATCTCCATATAAACCGTCTACATTGACCCAAGCAATATTTTAGAAGCTAACCTTACCAAGGAATGATTATGTCTGACCCAATTTACACTCCGCCAAAAGTCTGGAAATGGGAAGAGGGCAATGGTGGTAAATTTGCCAATATTAATCGCCCAATTGCAGGTGCCACTCGTGATAAAGTTTTACCTGTAGGTGAACATCCCTTCCAGTTGTATTCATTGGCTACGCCTAACGGTGTAAAAGTAACCGTGATGTTTGAAGAGCTGGTTGAACTAGGGATAAAAGAAGCTGAGTACGACGCTTACACAATTAACATTATGGAAGGGGATCAGTTTGGTAGTGAGTTTGTAGATATTAACCCTAACTCAAAAATTCCAGCTTTGTCAGATACAAGCACAACACCGCCAACCCGTATTTTTGAATCGGGGGCGATTCTTGTTTATTTAGCTGAAAAATTTAATGTGTTTTTACCTACCGAACCTGCCCAGCGTGCAGAGGTGATGTCTTGGTTGTTTTGGCAAATGGGTGCAACCCCAATGTTAGGCGGAGGCTTTGGGCATTTTTACGCTTATGCTCCAGAAAAGTATCAATATCCAATTGATCGCTACACAATGGAAATCAAACGTCAGCTAGATGTATTAGACAAGCAGCTGGCTAATCATCAATTTATTGCCGGCGACGAATACACCATTGCGGATATGGCAATTTGGCCTTGGTATGGTGCTTTAGTTAAGAATGAGGTGTATGAGGCAGCTGAATTTATTGAAGCCCACACTTATAAAAATGTGATTCGCTGGACTGATGAAATCGCACAACGTCCAGCAGTTAAAAGAGGCCGTATTGTTAATAAAAGCTGGGGTCAGCCAGAACAGCAATTAATGGAACGTCATAGCGCCGCAGATTTTGACTAGTCTAAAGTCCGGAATTTAATGGCTAAATAATTTAATAAAAATAAATGTGTTATTAGTAGAGTTTGTGTGTGAAAAATTTATTTGATGTAGCGGGAAAAATAGCCGTAATTACAGGTGGCTCTCGCGGAATTGGCGCCATGATGGCTCAGGGTCTAATCGAAAACGGTGCCAAGGTATATATTACTGCCCGCAAAGAACTTGAGCTGCAAGCGGCGCAGGAAGCACTTGGGAAACTAGGCGAATGCGTTGCTATTCGTTCTGATTTATCAAGTAATGAAGGCGTCATTGCTTTTGCTGACGAAATAAAAAAACGGGAAGAAAAAATAGACATACTCATTAATAATGCAGGAGCATCTTGGGGTGCGCCCTTTGAAGAATTTACTGAATCAGCTTGGGATAAAGTAATGGACTTAAACGTAAAGTCATTATTCTTTTTAACCCAGCAGCTCGCTCCCGTATTAAAAAATGCCGCCACTTACGAAAACCCTGCCCGTGTTATTAATATAGCATCGGTAAATGGGTTAACTCATCCTGGTATGCAAACGTATTCTTACACATCGAGTAAAGCGGCCGTTATCCACTTAACTAAACATCTAGCGGTAGACCTAGCGCCAAGTAACATTAATGTAAATGCAATTGCACCAGGTTTTTTCCCAAGTAATATGACCGCATTTTTAGCTAACGATGAAGCGATAAGTGCCAAGCTAACGGGCAATCTTCCCCGTGGTCGTATGGGCGATGCAAAAGATGCCGCCGGAGCCGCTATTTATTTATCATCGCGCGCCACCGCTTGGATGACGGGTAATACATTGGTATTAGATGGTGGGCAAGTGGCGGCTGCAGGGTCAAGCGACGTTCCACACTAGAATTTGTCATGCAATATCGAACACCTTATAGCAGGTACATCTCATTTACTTGGGTTATAATACCTGCATATTCTCGATTAACGTATGGCAGACATGTCTTTACAATCAATATCTAACCCAGCAACAGATACTCCTAAGCACATTGCCTTTTTCCGCATGTCAGCACTTGGCGATGTGGTGCTGGCCATTCCTATGGTTCGTGCATTGCAACACGCTTGGCCTAATTGCCGCATTACTTGGATCACAAGCTCGGCGGTTTTCCCTTTGTTAGAAGGGCTTGAAGGCATCGAGTTTTTAGTGATTAAAAAGCCGCAAAAGATAAAAGATTATTTGGAATTGCGTAAGCTGTTCAAACAATATGAATTCGATATTTTAATTGCAGCTCAGGCCAGTTTTAGAACCAATCTTATTTACCCGCATATTAATGCCAAACGAAAAATTGGTTTTGATAATGGCCGCGCCAAAGACCTACATTCATTTTTTGTCAAAGAACAGATTCCATCTGCCGACCAACATCTTGCTGAAGGTTTTATGGGGTTCGCTCGGTATTTGGGTGTAGATATACCAACTGATGCCGCAGACTTTGACTGGCAGCTATACGTTAGTCCACAGGATAAGTCGTGGGCTAAAAGCCAACAAAAAATAATCAGCAGTAAATACGTAGCCATTAACGCAGCAGCCAGTAAGGCCGAGCGCACGTGGAAGGCCGAGCATTACGCTCAGCTGATCGATCAAGCATCTGCAAAGTATGATGTAGAGTTTGTATTAACGGGTGGCCCTGCGGCCAACGAAATTGCATTGGCAGAGGAAATTCAAGCTTTAGCCAAAACCCCAATCGATAACTTAGTGGGCAAGACTAAACACAAACAAATAGCCGCCTTGTTAGGTGAAGTAGATTGCCTAATTGCGCCTGACACAGGTCCAGCTCATATAGCGGTTGCTATGAATACGCCTGTGATTGGATTGTATGCGGTGGCCCGATCAGGGCTATCTGGTCCTTATCAAAACCCAGATTACACCGTTGATAAATACCCTCAGGCGGTAGAGAAGTATTTAGGCAAGACGCTCAAATATGCTGGCTGGCATGAGCGTGTTCATCACGCTGATGCAATGGACTTAATAACTGTTGAGGATGTTCTGGAGCAATTAGATCGGATTTTATAGAAAGCTGGTATCGCGGTGAGTTACCGGCTCCTACTAACTAGTGTTTTGTATTATCAGCAGGCATCACTTCAAAGATCTTAATGGCCTGTTCATCTTCGTCTCTAATAACTTTGCCTTCAGGTGTTACGCGCGTAGTGATCTCCGTGGCTAGGGACATATCAGCCGCCATTTCCTCTTCACTTTTCATTATGTCAATGTAATCACATACAACGCATTCACGAGTTTCACGACCTTCGTCGTTTTTGTACATAACCATTTTATCCATTTCTGAACATTTTGGGCACACAGCACCTGCAATAAAGCGTTTGTTAGATTTAAACATTGGGTGTCTCTTAGGGGTGGCTATACATGTAATTATACAGACTTTAACAGGTATATTATATCTGCAGGAGTCGAGCTTGCTGTACTCCTGCATTTGACCTTATTTAATGCCGCAATGCCTTAACAATGCGTCAACCTTGGGCTCTCGCCCACGGAAGTTCTTAAACAATTCCGCCGCATCCAGTTCACCACCGCGACTGAGTATTTCATTAAAAAAAGACTGGCCTGTTTCTTTATTGAATATGCCTTCTTCTTCAAAGCGGCTAAATGCATCGGCACTTAGCACTTCAGCCCACTTGTAGCTGTAATAACCTGCACTGTATCCACCGGCAAATATGTGACTAAAGCTGTGCTGAAAGCGATTAAATTCAGGAACTGGAATGACAGATATGGTATCGCGTATATCGTTTAACACCTTTTGAACAGGCACAGGCGCGTCTGGTTTGTAGTTCAAATGCATTTTAAAATCGAATAATGAAAATTCTAACTGACGGATCATCATGATGGCAGTTTGAAAGTTCTTGGCCGCTAACATTTTATCCAAAAGATCTTTTGGCAAAGGCTCACCGGTGTCCACGTGACCACTTATAAAGGCCAGTGCTTCAGGTTCCCAGCACCAGTTTTCTAAAAACTGACTTGGTAATTCCACTGCATCCCAAGCTACACCATTAATACCGCTAACCGCTGCAGTATTTACCTTGGTTAGCATATGGTGAATACCATGACCAAATTCATGGAACAAGGTAGTGAGTTCGTTATGATTTAATAATGCAGGCTTATCGCCTACAGGCGGAGTAAAGTTGCATACCAAGTAAGCCACGGGTACTTGGGCTTCGCCATTGGCTTTGGTGCGACGAACTCGACATTCGTCCATCCATGCGCCACCGCGTTTCTTAGCCCGTGCGTATAAGTCTAAATAAAACTGTGCGACTAAGTGGCCATCTTTTTTAATGCTAAACAGTTTTGCATCGTCATGATATACATCGCCGTTTTGCACAGAAGCTTCGGTATTTTCTTCAATGGTCACATCAAATAAGCGATTGGCCACTTCAAACAACCCCGACAATGCCTTGGGTGCTGGAAAATAGGGTTTGATTTCTTCTTGGCTTACGCTGTAACGATCTTGTTTAAGCTTTTCACCAAAGTAGGTGACATCCCAAGCATTCATTTGGGTTTTGCCAGCACTCTCTTTAGCGAAAGTCTCTAATTCTAAAAATTCTTGCTGAGCCTGTGATCGAGATTTTTCTGCTAGATCTTCTAAAAATCCCACTACTTGCTCTGGACTGTCAGCCATTTTAGTGGCCAAAGAATAATGGGCAAAGCTCTCAAAGCCTAAAAGGTTGGCCAATTCATGGCGTAACTTTAATATCTCAGCCATATTGTCACTGTTATCGAACTCACCGGCTTGTGGGCCTTGGTCTGAGGCACGAGTAGCGAAGGCCGTGTACATTTCTTTGCGCAGACTTTCGTCATCGCAGTACATCATCACAGGCAGATAGCATGGGAAATCTAAGGTGAGCAGGTAACCTTCTTTATTATTTTCTTTGGCTACTTGCTGAAAACCTTCAAGTGCCGAATCAGGAATGCCTTTAAGGGCGGCTTTATCTGTAATTAGCTTTTGCCATTTACTGGTGGCGTCTAAAACATTTTCACCAAATTTACTGCTTAGCTCGCTCAGTCGAGATTTAATTTCTCCATAACGTTGTTTCTTCTCATCTGATAAATCTACCCCTGCCAGATGGAAATCGCGTAATCCGTTATCAATAGATTTTTGTTGAGCTAGGTCCAGTGTGGCAAATTCAGCGCTGTCTTTAATAGCCTGATAGGCCTGTTGAAGGCTTTTATTTTGTCCAAGTTCGGTGCTGTAAGCCGATAACTTAGGCAAGCAAGCGTTATAAGCATCGCGCAGCTCATCGCTATTACAAACACTGTTTAAATGGCTAACTGGGCTAAATGCTTTGCTTAGGGAATCGTCGTATTCTTCTAGCTTAGCTACTAAATTGCTCCAGCTAGGGTTTTGTTGTTGGCTCAATGCGGCAATGGCAGTTAAATTATTATCAAGGTGTTCAGTGATAGCCTTTTCAATGTCTTTAACATTAATATCGTTAAACTTTGGCAATGCTTGTGGATTGGACAATGTAGCGGATGGCATAGCTAAACCTAGAGAAAATTAGATAGAAGTTATAAGGTTGGGGCAAAGTTTACGCTTTCAAGCATCATTTAAAAGTAGTTATATAATAGTAGAGGGAAACATGGCCAATTCTGTTCGATCTTTTAAGGGCATGACACCGAAATTAGGCGACAAAGTATTTGTGGACCCCATGGCCACTGTAATTGGTGATGTGATCTTGGGTGATGACTGTTCAGTTTGGCCTAATACCGTTATTCGAGGAGACATGCACAAAATAACCATAGGCAATCGCTGCAGCTTACAAGATGGCTCAATTTTACATATTACCCACGCTAGCGATTTTAACCCAGGGGGCTATCCGTTGACCCTGGGCGACGAAGTAACGGTAGGGCATATGGTAATGCTGCATGGTTGCACGATTGGTTCGCGAGTCTTGATCGGCATGCAATCAATGGTCATGGATGGTGCCGTTATTGAGGACAATGTGGTGCTGGGAGCCGGGTCGTTAGTGCCACCGGGTAAAGTATTAGAAAGTGGCTATATGTATGTGGGTCGCCCAGCTAAGCAAGTCAGGCCATTAAGTGAAAAAGAATTACGTTTTTTCTCTTACTCAGCTGGTAATTATGTAAAATTGAAGGATCAGTATATTAATGAAGCCTATTAATTAAGCTGTACTAATCAAGGTAAAAAATTACGTTTACACCAGATAGACTAATAGTAATCTTCGGCTGTTTTGTTAAAATTAACATTTAATCAAGCCAAAACGAGTTCAAGGATGAGCCATGTCAAATACTCTTATATTTATAATACTGCTAATCAGTTTGTTAATACCAAATTGGTTATATGCTAAGGAAGTTGTACCTAGTCTAGCCCTTGCCAAACACTTTAAAAATGATATGCAATCCCCCTCTTATTGGGTCAGTGAAAAGTTAGATGGCATTCGTTGTTATTGGGACGGAATATCTTTAGTAACACGTAATGGAAATAAAATTAATCCGCCCCTATGGTTTACTCAATCATTTCCGACTACAGAAATGGATGGTGAGCTTTGGATAGGACGTGGCAGTTTTCAATTATTAACAAAGATCGCTTTAGATGATAAGCCTAACGTCAAGCTATGGGAGGATGTATCTTACCAAGTATTTGATTTACCCAGTTCAAAATATCCCTTCGAGTTACGTCAGAAGCAACTTAAGGCCATTGTTGATAAAGCCAATATTCCTCATTTAAAACATGTACGGCAAGAAAAAATAACAGGTCTTGATCGTATACAGTTACATCTTAAAAAGTTGGTGAATCAAGGCGCAGAAGGAATTATGCTGCGCACACCAGGTAGTCCATATGTGGCTGGTAGATCAAAACACTTATTAAAAATGAAATTGCGTCAAGATGCAGAGGCAAGAGTAATAGCCTATCAAACTGGCCGTGGTAAATATGAGAATATGATGGGTGCTATTTGGGTGGAAATGGAAGACGGCACATTATTTAAAATTGGCACAGGGTTTAGCGATGAAGACCGTAAAGAGCCACCTATTATAGGGGCTGATATTACTTTTTCGTACCAAGGATTAACTGATAGAGGTTTACCAAGATTTGCCAGTTTTGAACGAGAAAAAGTTAAAGAGTAATTTTTTTAGTTTTAATAGAAAACCGCTCAATTAAATATTGAGCGGTTTTTTATGGCTTAAAAATCAACTAAAAGCCCATTCAATGCCACTGGCATTTCCCATACAAGGCCATTGTTGTAAAATTGAAGTTAGATTACCTTTTTCAGATGCAACATAGTCTTTGAATTTTCTGCTGTCATAACTTTTCTCTGCGGGCATCATTTTATCAACCGTGCGTTGCACAAGGGCGTCTAATTTATTTGCCAGTTCTTCACCCACTAATTGATGTGCTACTACGTTTGCTAGCGTCATATCCCAAGGTATTAAAGGCATTCCCACTCGAGCAATATAACGGTCATTTACTTCTTCGAATAATCGATGTGCCAAGTAGGCTTCGTCCATTAATGCCATTAATCCCAAATGGTCATCGGGTAACGTTGGGGGCTTGGTAAAATAGTCTTCAGCTACTTTTAAAAAAGGAAAAACATGATTTTCAATACCGGCGTTTTCAGAAGCTTGTTTTAAAGACTCTAAAAAATCTGGTACATGATGGATGTATTCCATAGCAAACTTATTTAAGGATTCTAGTTCTTTATCTTTTTCTATTTTTAATCGATTAGGCAAATCTTCAACACGAAGTTTTAAGTGACGTTGCAAGCAGTGTGCTTTTTCTTCGTGATAAAATGCCTGACTTATGATGGAGCGTAATGTGCTGACCCGCATGTGTATCTCCTTGAATGCTGTATTGGTTACTATGCTATTAGTGGTAGGGCCAATCACATCATATTTTATAGTTATTATTTTTTTGACTTTTTTATTTTTATAAGCTATTCCGGCATCTAAAGTACGGAATTCAGCGGATTTCTACAACACAATCCTGCTCTTTCTTTAGAAGATAAATCCATAAGAGGCTGCCTTTAATTCTTTTTAATTGTTAGTAATAGGCAATGCATTTAATAGTAGACTAGCGACCGGTCTTTGCCAGTTTTTATGGGCGAATTAATGTGTAATGGGCATTAGTTGGCATATTTGATCATCTGTGATGGCAATTGGTACAGTAACCAAATTGCACGTGCTGTGAGAAAACCATACATAGCCAACCAGAGTCCGTGGTATTCCCAAAAGGAGAAGAGGTAAACCATTGGTAAAAATATAAGAATTAGAGAAAATATCACACTGTTTTTCATTTCATTGGCACACGCCATTCCAATATAAATCCCATCTAACCAATAACTGGCAAACCCTGCTAACGGTAAAAAAATTAGCCAAAGAGAGAGCGTATTTAAAAGTGTTATTACATCTTGCTGACTTGTTAATAGCGCAAATATACTGTCGTAAGTAACGGCCAATATCAGTGTGAATATAATCGCCGCAATCAGTGACCATAAACCCGATGCTGTAATGATCGGTTTTAGTCGCTTGTATTGCTTGTCAGCAATGGACTGGCCCACCATAGATTCACTTGCAGCAGCAAAACCATCTAAGGCATTGCTCATGAACATTAATAAGTTAATAAGTATGGCGTTGGCACTTAACAGTACGGGGCTATGTTGTGCTCCTTGTGCCATGAAAAATGCAAATGCAAATAACAGTAAAAATGTTCGAATAAAAAGTTGGAAATTAAGGTTAATAAATTGTTTAAATCTCTGGCGCATATTAGGCCAGGCCTTTGACTGAAAAATAGATTGTTTGATCGTGTTTTTAATAAAAAACAAACCTAGGGCAATTTGAAACAACTCTGCCAGATTACTGCCCCAAGCAACGCCTGCACTAAACCCATTTAATTTATATACAAATATATAATTGAGTAATGCGTTTAATAGGTTGGTACTCACTAATAATACTAGGTTAATACGAGTCAAACCTTTACCAATAAAATATCCAATCACCACATAGTTTAATAATGTAACGGGGGCAAAATAAAATCGGATATTAAGATACTCTATGGCCAAAGAACTAATTTCAGGTGTGGCGCCAATTAATCCCACCATCAGTTCAATCAGCCATGGCCCAATCATAATTAACAGGCATCCAATAACAGTGGCAAATAGTAACGCGCTTTGTAAAATACCACTCACTTCCACGGCTTGATTGTAGTGACTAGCAATTAAAGCGGTGGTGCCCATGCGTAAAAAAGAAAAGCTCCACATGACCATAACTAATAAGCTACTGGCCATGGCGACCGCCGCTAAGTATCGACTATCGGGTAAGTGTCCTAAAATAGCGGTATCTACCAAGCCTAAAAGCGGCACAGATATATTTGATAACATGACAGGTAACGCCAGAGCCCATAAAGTGGCATGTATTGATTGTGTTTTTACGGAGGATTGCACAGAATGGTGCCCAGTAGGATTAAATAAATGTTCAGTATTTATGAAAGGTTTGATTATGCGTCAGTTATTGAAAATTGTCTTTGGAATATTAGTTTCGTTAGCCGTTATTTCGTGCACAACAGAGATGCCAGAGAGCTATCAGCCGTTACCTAAAAGCGTTCAGATAACACCTTTCTCTTTATACGATCAAGATGGAGAAACCATTACAGTAGACACTTTTAAGGGTCATTGGAGCTTGGCATTTTTTGGTTATACCTATTGCCCTGATGTTTGTCCAACGACCTTGGCTGAAATTAATCAGGCGGCAAAACAGATTACTAAAGAAGACTTACAAGTAGTCTTGATATCTGTAGACCCAGAACGTGATACACCAAAACAGCTTAAAAGTTACATTGAATATTTTAATCCAAAGTTTCAGGCTTGGAGTGGCGAAAAATCACAATTAGAAGCCATCGGTAGGCAGTTACATATATTCTTTCAAAAGAGTGGCGAAGGAGAATACTATTTAATGGACCATAGTTCACAGGTGGTTCTAATTAATCCACAGGGGGAGTATCAAGGCTACTTTACATCCCCGCTAAATCCAGCTGAAATGGCAGGATACATCAACTCTCTTTGAGGCCTAAGCCGTTAGCTTTTCATACTTGGCTTGCAGTTCCTGTGGAGTCTCTACATTGGCAGGGTCAAGTGGAATGCAATCTACAGGGCATACTACCTGACATTGTGGCTCGTCATAATGTCCTACGCACTCGGTACATTTATTAGGGTCAATCTCGTAGATCTCTTTCCCTTCGTAAATGGCTTCGTTCGGACATTCTGGTTCACACACATCGCAGTTGATGCAGTCATCGGTAATAATTAATGCCATGATTTTGTGCCTTTATGATGCTCTTGATTCAGTATAACGGCCGATTTAAATGCGGCCAAACTTTTCAAGTAATGCCTTTTCCACGGAGGGGTGAACAAACTTTCCAATATCACCGCTTAATCGAGCAATTTCACGAATCAATGTTGAACTGATATATGAATGTTTTTCGTGTGGTGTCAAAAATACAGTTTCAACATCCGGTGCTAATGCACGGTTCATGTTGGCTAACTGAAATTCAAATTCAAAGTCAGAAACCGCTCTTAAGCCACGCAGTAATACGTTAGCCCCTTGATCTTTCACGAAGTGAGCCAGCAGGGTATTAAAGCCTACAATCTCAACATTTGGTATATGTGCAAGTACTTCAGTGGCCAATTCACAACGCAGCGCTAATGGCAAAAGAGGTTTCTTATTAGGACTTTCTGCAATGGCGACGACGACTGTATCAAACATACGAGAAGCTCGTTCCACAAGGTCTGTGTGACCATTAGTAATAGGGTCGAATGTGCCAGGGTAAATAACTTTGATCATTAAATCTGCCTTAGGGCGGAGTAGTTATGGCCGCATAGTAATCAATTTATAATGCTCACTCAACTAAACTTGCGATATAAGCATATTTAGTGAGCCTTTACAGAGGCATTTTAGGTGGCGAGTGTTTAATTGATAACCGGCCAGTTCGTCATGCGCATTTATACATTATTAATGATTAAAGTTTAAACGCGCACTTATAACGTTAGCTGCTTTGCAGTTGTTTGGCTAAATTAGTGGCCATTTTTAAGGCTAGGCCATAAACAGATAATTGCGGATTTGCACCAATGCTAGTAGGGAAGACAGATCCATCAATGATGGATAAGTTATCAGCATGATGAAAGCGGCCGTCACTATTAATAACCGATGTTCGCTGGTCTTCACCCATACTACAACCACCCATAATGTGGGCTGTCAGTAGACGCTGACGGTGAATTTCTTGTGGTAGCTTATCAATGGCAATTTTACATTCTGCCAACGTTTTGTAGAAGGTTGCGTCGTGATGCAGAGGCATTACTTGCTTTGCACCGGCTGCAAACTGTATTTCAGCCATTGCGTGGTGAGCCTTGCGTAAGCCTTTCCAAATGTAACCAGTCAGTGGGTAATCTAGAATCGGCTTACCTCCAGAATCTAATTCAACCGAACCCCCTTGGCTTTCTTCAGTAAAGCCATCACGCATTAGAGCAATAGTGCCTTGAAGGTTTGGTAGGTCTTTCATAGTGTCCACAAGCCTGAAGCCGTGAAATCCTAAAATTTGTCCACCCATGGCTGGTTGCATGGGCGGAACTTCTAATTTAAAGCCCATTTCACCGTCTGCAGGCCATTGGAATTGATCACTGTAAATTGACTGCGGAGCACCATAAAACGGATTCACTGTGTCAGGCATTTTGGCCACGTTAGCATTTACTGGATGTATTGTAGTGTTTTTGCCAATGCGGTTGTGTGGATCGGGAGCATTCGAGCGCAGCAGCAAACCAGGGTTGTTAATGCCACCACCACTTAATACAATGTGCTTAGCTTTGAAAGACAGCTTAACTCCAGTAGGTGTTTTGCCATCTTTGCCAATAGCTATACATTCTACCGATTCAACTTTGTTGTTAGAAAATACAAGTTTATGGGCACTGCAATTATAATAAAGACTGCCGCCATTTTTTAAGGCTTCAGGCACGGTTGTAACCAGCATGCTTTGCTTGGCGTTCGTTGGGCAGCCTGTTCCGCAATAACCTAAATCCCAGCAGCCTGCAACGTTGCGCGGAATAACCGACCAAGACCAATTATTTTTTTCACAGCCTTTTTTCAAAATGTCATTATTGGCATTAGGCGCCATCTTCCATTTTTCTACGTTAAGACGCTTCTCCATCTGCTCAAAATAAGGTTTCATTTCAGCTGGGGAAAGTCCTTTTACACCATGAACATCTTTCCAATGTGTTAGGGTAGAGGCTGGGGTACGAAAACTAGAGGTCCAGTTTACCACTGTGGTTCCGCCCACAGTACGGCCTTGAAAAATACTAAATGCACCGTCTTTAGTGGCTCGTGCAGCGCCTTCTTGGTATAGGTCTCCATAGGCTTTAATTTCATCCATATTGAAGTCGTCAGAGGTTTTTAGACCTCCTTCTTCAATCATTACTACTTTTAGCCCTGCTTGGCTTAGGACTTCTGCGGTTACGCCACCTCCAGCACCGGTACCAATTATAATGACATCGGCCTCGATGGTAGCGTCGCTTTGAATATTTGATGCGTTGTTTAAATCCCAATTTTCACTTTGAGATCTTTGCTTAAAAATATCTGGAACAGCCATAATAATTTTATCTACCAGTGAAAAAGGTTATGCGGGTTTCTTTGAAATAAGAATGTCAGCGTAAGGTGGGCCAGGATAGCCAACGTCTGCCCAAGCTTCTTTTTGACCATACCAAGTAGCCACCATCAGCTTGTTTAAACCGTTGTAGCCAGCATTAAACAAGCCCACGGAGCTCTCACGCCAATTGTGTAAAAAGTTTTCGATTTCGGCTTCACTGGCATTTTCCCATTTACTCCAAACACCAGTGGCTAAACCGCGAGTTAAGCCGAAGGTTAGCAAGGTGAAAAGATCAGAGATTTGCCTATTGTTATGGGAGTCAAGTTTGAACAGCGCTTCATCTATGGTGGCTATAATGCGACTAATGCTTGCCTCTTGTGCATTAGGCTCTTTAGGTAAACTGCCTTTCAGCATCACAGGAGCAATAGCTCTCAGCATCACCTGATCCTGGGATCGTAATACCTTATACAGACCATTTATGGGAAGTGTTTCAGAGCAGCCGCTCAGGCTGGCGGTTACGCCAACAGCCGCCAGAGTAACAGAGCCTGTAGCCCCTAGCTTTAAAAACGATCTTCTATCCATACTCGGCACCTGTTTCTTCTAATAGCGTCAAACTGTCATAAGTATTAGCTTAACTAATAATATATTTGTAAATTAACTTGTGCATAAAGCGATCGTGGGGAGCATGAATGAGGTGTCCCATATTAATTCGACCTTTTTTATGAACAGACTTAGCATGACTTAAAGAAGTAAAACCTTCTTTACCATGGTAGGCCCCAATACCTGAATCACCAACCCCACCAAATGGCATGTCGTCTTGTGCAATGTGCGTCAGGCAATCGTTAATAGTGACACCCCCTGCGTGAGTTTCGGTGAGTATTTGATTCTGCTCCGAGCTGTTAAATGAGAATAGATACAATGCTAAAGGACGGGGTCCATTGTTTATATGAGCAACGACTTGGTCCATAGAATCGTAGGTTAAGATTGGAAGCAATGGACCAAAGATCTCGTCTTGCATTATGGTCATGTCTTCAGTTGTGTTCTCTACTATTGATAAAGGCATTTTACGGGTACCTGCAAAGTCTTCATTTGCAGGGTTTAAGGTTGTTATTTTTGCCCCTTTCGTCTCGGCATCTTTTAACAGACCTGATAAACGTAGGTGCTGACGGTCGTTGATAATAGCGGTGTAGTCATTATTACCTTTAAGGGTTGGGAAACACTGTTTGTAGCGTTCGGTTAATGCTGCTTTTAAATTTTCAACTTGGTTTTTAGGGCAAAGAATGTAGTCAGGGGCAATACATGTTTGACCTGCATTTGTAGCTTTTCCGAAGATAATAGCCTGGGCTGCTGTTTTTAAATTAGTGGTATTTGTGATGATACAAGGAGATTTCCCCCCAAGCTCCAATGTGACTGGCACTAAGTTTTTGCCACAAGCCGACATCACGTGACGGGCAACCGAAGTGGAGCCTGTGAATATTAGGTGGTCCCAGTGGACATTTGAGAACGCTGCGCCCACCGCGGCTTCACCCGATAGAATAGCCACTTGGTCTTCAGAAAAGGCCTCAGCCAACATGCGGCGCATTACTTCATTAGTGGCAGGTGTGAATTCTGACATTTTAATAACAGCTCGGTTACCTGCAGCTAGCGCCGTTGCTAACGGTGCAGCGGCTAACTGAACGGGGTAGTTCCAAGGAACCATAATTCCTACTACGCCTTTAGGTTGAAAATGTACTTTATTAGAAGCGGGAGCAAATAATGCACTTACGTGTCGGTTGCTGGGCCTCATCCATTTTCTAAGGTTTTTGCGGTTATATTTAATGCACTCCAACGTTACCATGATTTCAGCGATCATAGTCTCAGCAGTGGACCGTGAGCTAAAATCGGTATTCACGGCTAGGGCTAATTCGTCTTTGTATTTACGCAATGCTGTGGATAGCTTGTCTAGGTCTGATCGGCGTTGATCGATACTCGGGTAAGGAGCGGCACTGTATGCCGTTTTCTGCTTAGCAACCACGTCGTTCAAAAAATTGATTTGTTGTTGTTCTTCAGAATCTTGAAATTGTATGGCCGTGGCTGTCATTACAGTCCCCTTAATTAATTATAATTATTTAATTCTTCTGTCTTCCATTATTAGAGTGAATACTCTAAAGGTCAATGATTAATTCAATACTGAATACTCTTCTAAAAAATGTTATTGCCCATTACCTTTAGGATTGAGAGAATGTGCGCCTACTTTTAATACGTTGGCGGGTCTTGCGCAGTAGCAGACCAAACAGGGTTGTGGTCGGAGATTAAATAAATGAAGACACGTGAACGGATTATTCAAGTCAGCAAAGAACTCTTCAATGAACGAGGTGAGCGTAAAGTAACCACCAACCATATCGCATCTCACTTAGGTATTAGCCCAGGTAATTTGTATTACCATTTCAAAAACAAGCAACAAATAATCTTTGATATTTACCTTATATATGAAAAGCAAGTAGACGATCGGCTTCAAATGCCAGTTGACCGTCCACTTACCATTAACGATAAGCTATTGTATTTAAAAGGTATCTTCCAAGGATTATGGGATTACCGGTTTATTCATCGTGACCTTCAGCATTTATTAGAAATTGATGAGGACTTACACAAGCGTTACAACGACTTTTTTAAAAGATGCCTGTCTAGGGTGCAGAGTATCTATATGGGCTTGCGCGATTCAGGGATAATTAGTGCCAGTGATAAAGAAGTGCGTGCTTTAGCATTAAATACTTGGATATTAGTCACGTCTTGGTTTGGGTTTATGCACACCAATTTACTAGTAGAAGAGGGCCAAGAAGAAAGCTTGGAATTATTGCATGCGGGTATTTATCAAATATTTGCATTAGAAAGCCCCTATTTAACCGAACAGTATCGTGAACCAGTGTCTGAAATGATCGCTAGCCTTGGGCCATCTCTAGAGCAGATAGTGGCTCTGCCCTAGTGCTGTGTATTTTTTATAGCTTAACCTTACTGGTTATAAGCGCCACTGGCGTAATGCAATTCGTAGCTGTGGCTATAAATTTCTAAAATATTGCCAAATGGGTCTTCCATGTAAATCATGCGGTAAGGCTTTTCGCCTGGGTAATAATAGCGCGGCTCTTTCATGCGTTTTTTTCCACCGGCAGCAACAATCTTATGGGCTAAGCCTTCTACATCAGGGTCTTGAACGCAAAAGTGAAAGACGCCTGTTTTCCAGTATTCAAAGTTATCCTCTGGATTTTCTTGATTCTTAAATTCAAACAGCTCTACTCCAATTCGATCACCTGTTGAAAGATGTGCGATTTTAAACCTCTCCCAACCAGCTCCAAAAACATCTGTACACATTTCACCAATGGGGCTGTCATCTTCGGTGATGTCAGTGGGTTCCATTATTAAATACCAGCCGAGTACTTCAGTATAAAATTTTACCGCCTTTTCTAAGTCAGGAACCGAAATACCAATGTGTGAAAAGGTCCTAGGGTATGGAGTGGGCATAATCTATATATCCTTAACTGATGTTGTATATAAAGCGTTTATTGCTTCAGTGCCTTTATATTAAGAGATGCCTTTGTATATAGAAAATTATCATATATTATAATTTTGATAATATTTTGTTATGAGGTTTGAATGCTTAACCCCGCATGGCTACACACTTTTAAAACTTTAGTAGAGACAGGCCATTTCACTGAAACGGCAAACAAACTCTTTATGACACAGCCAGGTGTCAGCCAGCATATTAAAAAATTAGAAGCGAATTGTGGGCACTCTTTAATAACACGAAATAAAAAACGATTTGAACTGACTGAGCAGGGTCGCTTGGTATATAGCTACGCAAAAGATGTTAAATCTAATGAAGTGAGTTTATTAGAGCGGTTAAACTTCGATGACCCCTTTTCAGGAGTATGCAAGCTCGCATGCCCAGGAGCGTTAGCCCTAAGCCTTTATCCTCATTTACTTGAACTCCAGATTAACCATCCTCAATTGATAATTCAGTTAGAGGTGGCGCCTAATTCTAAAATTGTAAAAGGCATTGAATCTGGAGAGTTCGATTTTGGTATTGTCACCAACCAGCCTAGCGCACAGCAGTTTAATTTCGAAAAGGTAGGCAGTGACGAACTTTGTTTGATTTTACCAAAAAAACAAGGAGATATAGCTCTTAAGGAATATGGAGGCGATGTTTTAATGTGCATTAAGACACTGGGACTGATTGATCATCCAGACGCTAAGCATTACTTAGCGACCTACTTTTCGCTCTCAAATTTGGCTGAATTAGCAAAGGTCAACACCAGTGAAATACCTGTAACAGGATATGTGAATCAGCTTGTACAAATCCTCATTCCAGTGAGTAATGGATTGGGATTTACAGTGTTACCCCAAAGTGCGTTCGATCGTTTTGCAGATAGAGAAAGGTTGAAAATCATCAAGCCAAATAGCAGAGTTATGGAGCATCTTTTAGGAGTTAAAGCGCGCAATAGGCAATTACCAGCTCGTTATAAGAATGTAATCGAGCATATAAAGACGATCATAATCGGCTTAAAACATGCTTAGTATGAACTGGCCATGAAAGGTTAGTTAGCCGCTTCTATTTTAAACAGTCTTAACATAACTATACCAGCTTGCTTTTCGCGAAATAAATTCCAGTGTCTTGGAATGGGTAAATCGCTTAAATTGCCTTCACTTTCAATGTAGACCCAGCCATCGATTTTAACTAAGTTGCTGTTGTTGATCAGGTCAATACAGTCAGGCAGTAAACCTTTATTAAAGGGTGGATCTAAAAAGATCAGATCAAACTGTTCGGTGCAGCCGGTTAGCCAAGTTAGAGCATCGGTTTGAATAATAGTGACATTCTGCGCGCCTAAAGTCTTAGCGTTTTCATTAAGGTTTTTGATTGCCAGTTTATTTTTTTCGAGAAGGGTGGCAGATGCTGCTTCGCGAGAAATGGCTTCAAACCCCAGAACTCCAGAACCCGCAAAAACATCCAGCACTTTGGCCCCGAACAAATAAGGCTGTAGCCAATTAAATACTGTTTCCCGAACTCTATCGGTGGTGGGGCGTAAGCCTTCAACGTCAGCTATGAGAAGCATTCTGCTGCGCCATTTACCACCAATTATACGCAGGCGACTGCCTGTTTTTTTAGCCATTAAATTGAACCTTACTACAAGGTAGCCGTTTATGAGGCGCCTTTAATCGTGATAAAGCCAGGGCAATAACGTATCAGATGCCGTTTCCCAATCGTCTTCATCCCAGCCGTCTAATGCAGTGAGGTTTTTACGAAGCTGGTTAACCGGTAGGCGGTAAGCATTAAGTTCAACTAAATACAGACTTAACCCTGAGGCGTTATTTACCATCGCTAACCACTTTTTGGCAAGCTGGCGTGTATTGTGCGCAATCATATCTGAATTTATTTGATCATGCACAGCGCGTTTAAGCTGATCAGATTGCCGAATCATAACTGTGCTGTTGTACTTACCTGGCTGCCATTTAACCGAATCTCCGTGAACAGCCTTTAACAGCTGCACCATCATCTGTTTATTAATGTGAGTTTTAAGCAGTTGGTTTTGAATTTTTTGTTGAGGGTTGGAAGCGTCTGCTGCAAGTTCTTCTTCAATGGTTGGTAGGCGCTCACTATAAGTAGAGTCCATGTTATATTCACCCGGCCAAACAGCCATTAACTGTTGGTTATTACTGACTAATGCAATGGGTTTTGACTCTATTTGGCGTATTAAAGGAGGCTTATACTTGGACTGGGGTAACAAACTCTCCATGATAATTTGCGCACCGCGTTCGCTAATATCACCCACAATACTGGCGTGAAGGCGTTGAGGGTGGATGTATGCTTGCTGATATTTTTGCAGCTGCGCACGCGTCAGGCTGGCGGCTGAATTTATATTGGGTCCATTACTTTGCTTAACCTGTCCGTAAGTATGGCCAGCATAGGTTTGTTGCCATAGCGCATCACTTAATGAAGGCAGTGATTGGGCGTCTATTTCTAATAGCTTTTTAATAACCTTACTGGAAAGTTTTGGCCGATATAAAAGTGCCACGCTCTGCTCAATTTGACGTTTCATTTTAATTGGGTCGGTACTTAAATGTAGAGTGATTTTTATAAAGTCTTGGTCTAGTGAGACCTTCATGGGTAGTTTCATGCTTTGACTTTCAAACTTTAATAACTTGGCCAATATTTTAGCTCGACCTGTGAATTGGTCATCGTAAGAAAAGCCAGCTTGATACCAAAGTTGGATTTCTAAAGTTTCGCTGAAGTACGGGCTGTACCAGATCTTTGCCCCGCTATCAGCGTGCCAAATACTAATGTCTAATTTTGGCGCAGGGGGCAGTGGCTTGTAATCCATTTGACGGGCACTTTGCCCAAAAATAACAATTAAAGCGGCACTGACCACCATTAATACATTTAGGCTCATACGATTAAATTTAGGCTGGTATTCGGTACTCATTCAGCTTCCTTGCCATTAGACTTTTTATTATGCGATGACTGGGTTAAAACAGGTGACTTAAAGCCCAATATTCCAGTCATAAACCATAGCAGTATTTTTAGGCGACTAATGATAGGATAGCCGCTTTAAAGCATTAGGTGGAAGTAACCCATGTTCGGTTGGGGAAAATCTAAAAATAAAGTCGATAATCAGCCTTCGCAACAAGAAACAGTACCTCAAAATAGCGTAGACACTGAAATTGCCTCGGTAGACGCTGAAGTTCCTGTCGAAACAGGTTTCCTTGCACGTATTAAAAAAGGTCTCAGTCGTACTCGCTCTGGATTATCAGATGGCTTGGGGGATTTGCTGTTAGGCAAAAAAGAAATTGATGACGACCTACTAGAAGAAATTGAAACTCAATTACTAATGGCGGACCTTGGCGTAGCCGCCACTCAAGATATTATTGCCGAGTTAACCGCTCGCACCTCTCGAAAAGAACTCAATGACAGCGAAGCATTATTTCATGCATTAAAAGAGCGCATGTCTGAACTGTTAGAGCCTTGCCATAAACCGCTTATTATTGATGATACGAAAAAGCCATATGTAATTTTAATGGTGGGAGTTAACGGCGTAGGTAAAACCACGACGATTGGCAAAATGGCTAAGCGTTTTCAGGCTGATGGTAAATCCGTGATGCTGGCCGCAGGCGATACTTTTAGAGCAGCCGCAGTTGAGCAATTACAAGAATGGGGCACACGCAATAATATTGCGGTAGTTGCACAGCATACCGGTGCCGATAGCGCATCGGTGATATTTGATGCTGTACAATCAGCCCAAGCCAAAGGTGTTGATATTGTAATAGCCGATACTGCAGGTCGCTTACAAAACAAAGTACACCTAATGCAAGAGCTTGAGAAGGTCGTCCGGGTGATGAAAAAGCTAGAAGATTCTGCTCCGCACGAAGTTATGTTGGTGCTAGATGCAGGCACTGGTCAAAACGCATTGAGCCAAGCTAAACACTTTCAGCAAGCGGTGGGCGTTACCAGTATTAGTTTAAGTAAGTTAGATGGTACCGCCAAAGGTGGAGTGATTTTTGCAATTGCCAAAGAACTAAGTTTACCTGTTCGTTTTATTGGCGTGGGCGAGCAAATTGACGACTTACGTCCGTTTGATCGCCATGAGTTTATTGATGCCCTATTCGCAGAAGGCGAATGAGTAAGATTCAAAAAAATTAATGACTAAAAATAATAAAAATAGAGGAAGCAACGTTGGCGAATGTTCTCTTTGATCACGTAAGTAAAAGCTACCCTGGTGGTCACCAAGCGCTAACCGACTTGAGTTTTGAGATTGCTCAGGGGGAAATGGCGTTTTTAACTGGTCACAGTGGCGCGGGTAAAAGTACCCTGCTGAAATTGATTATGTTGATGGAGAAAGCGAGCCAAGGGCAAGTAATAATCGACGGAGTTAATTTAGCAAGGGTTAGTCAGCGACAAATCCCTTTTCATCGACGTCGTGTAGGCGTGGTATTTCAGAATCACCAATTACTTTTTGATCGCAGCGTATTTGAAAACGTGGCATTGCCTTTGCGCATTAGCGGTTATACAAGCCGCGACTTAGAGCGTCGAGTGCGAGCAGCTTTAGACAAAGTAGGACTGCTAAGCAAAGAAAAACAAACCCCAATTGAATTAAGCGGTGGCGAGCAACAGCGGGTGGGGATTGCCCGCGCTGTTGTAAACAAGCCAAGCCTGATACTAGCCGATGAACCCACCGGTAACCTAGATCCTAAGCTCAGTGCTGAAATTATGAACTTGTTCGAACAGTTTAATAATGTAGGCGTATCAGTGTTAATCGCGTCCCATGATCTTGCATTGATTAACCGCTTGTCGCACAGAGTTATTGGATTAAAAGATGGCCGATTAGCAGGCGAACGGCCAGCTGGAGGCTTGACCAGTGGTAAGTAATTCTTCAAAACCTTCTAAAAAGTCAGCTAATAAAGCGTCTAACAAGCGCACTGCGATTACGGCTCAAAGCCAGTGGCAGGCTTATATGCAACACCATAAGTTAATGGCGATTGATAGCTTGCAGCGTCTTATGTCGTCGTTTGGTTCAAGTTTAATGACTTGGCTAGTTTTGGCCATCGCGTTGTCGTTACCTATGACACTTTATGTGTCGTTAGAAAATGTGAAGCAACTCAGCCGCACTTTAGATCAAAGCAGTCAGATGAGTGTGTACTTGAAGCAAGGAACTTTAGATCGTTTTGCTGCTGAAATTGTTACTGACTTGAAGTCTTGGTCACAGATTCAAACCGTCTTATATATCAGTCCAGAGCAAGCCCTAGCAGAATTCACTAGCAGCACTGGTTTGACTGATGTGATTGACGGTTTAGACAGCAACCCACTGCCCGGAGTAATTAGTGTTGTTCCTAAGTTAGATCAGCAAAACGTGGTCGAACTAGAACAGCTCGAACAGAAAATATTGTCCTTGAGGCATGTGGAGTCTGTGCAATTAGATTTACTTTGGGTTAAGCGTCTTTATCAGTTTATGGATCTAGGCCAAAGATTAGTCTGGGCATTAGCGGCATTATTAGGTTTAGCGGTATTATTAATTATTGGTAATACCATCCGGCTTTCTATCGAAAGTCGACGTGATGAAATTAGAGTAGTAAAGCTGGTTGGTGGAACCGATGCATTTGTGCGCAGGCCGTTTTTATACACTGGTATTTGGTTTGGACTGGGTGGTGGATTAATTGCTTGGATATTACTAAGTGTTGGGCTGTATTGGTTATCTGGCCCGGTTGAACGTCTAATCACTCTTTACGGCAGTGATTTTGTTTTGCGTGGCTTGGGTTTTAGTGATTCTTTACTGTTGATCTTTGACGGAGTGTTGCTAGGCTGGCTAGGAGCTTGGCTAGCGGTTAGTCGACATTTGAGCCGTATAGAGCCTTAAATTCGGCAACAATTGCCAATTAATTAAAAAAAGCTATAACTTAAAGCCATCGTTCTGTACATGAAACATTGATTTGCATTAAAACATCAAATTGAACCTTCTATGGCCTTGGCGCTCTAAAATCCCAGTGCTACACTGCTACCACGGTTAAAAATCAATAGTCGAGCAAACAGCTCAATTGAATAGCCCAGTTAATATAGCCTAACTAAATAGCTAAACTGGATTCACTATTGATGACAATAAAATTGAATGGAGAATTATTAACATGAGCACAAGCTTAATGGTCCCTAACATCGCAAGCCTGACGCCAGGTCGTGACCTAGACGGTTACTTGAACGCGATTGGCGGCATTGCTGTGTTAACTGCTGACGAAGAAAAAGCATTGGCAGACCGGTTATACTATGAAGAAGATTTAGATGCTGCACAGCATCTTGTTGTTTCACATCTGCGTTTTGTAGTACACATAGCTAAAAGTTACAGTGGTTACGGATTAAACCAATCTGATCTAATCCAAGAAGGCAATGTGGGTCTAATGAAAGCGGTAAAGCGCTTTAACCCAGAAGTAGGCGTGCGCCTAGTTAGTTTTGCGGTGCATTGGATCAAAGCTGAAATGCACGAATTTATTCTAAAAAACTGGCGCATTGTGAAAGTGGCTACCACTAAAGCACAGCGCAAGTTGTTCTTTAACCTTCGCAGCACTAAAAAGAAAATGGGTTGGTTAAACGAATCAGAAGCACAAACTATTGCTGACGATTTAGGTGTAGCTTTAAGGGATGTGCAAGAAATGGAAGGTCGAATGACTGCCCACGACAGTACTTTTGATAGCCCAGTAGCCGATGACGACGACGCCGCTTATCAGGCCCCCGTTAACTACATTGAAGATCATAGCTTTGATCCAGCCGCTGCAATTGAAAATGCTAACTATGCAGAAGACGCTTCGTCGCGCTTACAAAATGCAATGTCTGAGCTTGACGAGCGCAGTCGTGACATTATCATGCGCCGATGGTTGTCAGACCAAAAGTCCACTCTGCACGAACTTGCTGCAGAATATGGTGTATCAGCTGAGCGTATTCGTCAGTTAGAAAAAAATGCTATGAACAAAGTAAAAGGCCTAATTGGAGAAGTGGGTTAATTCCCATGTTTTCTAGCTTTTTGATTCACAACATAAAAAAAGCGGCTTAGGCCGCTTTTTTTAATGAGGATGGGAGCGACATTAATAAGTACTGGCTTATTAACCAGTGCAGGGGTTTATGTTTTGCCTCTAAACCCGTATCGTTCCCTCCATGAAAAATCACACGTTAATATTATGCTTAGGGTCCATTTTTGGTGGCAGTCTATACCTTATGGCAGCGACCCAGATTAAAGCTTTGGGTATAATCACACCTATTGGCGGATTAGCCTTTTTAATTGGCTGGGCTTGCCTGTTTTATGCAGCCCTTCGCGATACTGAACAAAACCATAGAGAGTAGACATGTCAGAAAACGATTCTAACGAACTTGAAGAATCTATCGTTCCTTCTATTAATGACTCTGGCGATACGGCAGAAGAGAGCGTAGACAGAGATGAAAGTGGCGTGCCAGTAAGCGTTCAGTATGCAAAACGTATTAAGTCGTTTGTTATACGTGCTGGCCGAATGAGTGCAGATCAGCGAGAGTTATATGCACAGCATTATTCAGAGAAGGGGTTAAAATTAGAAGACGGCATGCTGGATTACCAAGCCGTATTTGGAAACAACAACCCTGTGGTTTTAGAAGTGGGTTTTGGTATGGGTAAAAGCTTGGTAGAAATGTGCCAAGCCAACCCAAACTTAAACTATATAGGCGTTGAGGTTCATACACCAGGGGTAGCAAAATTACTCCGTGATGCCGCTGACTTTGGAGTTGAGAACTTACGCGTATATGAAGTTGATGCCATTGAGATTTTGGCCCATTGTATTCCAGATAATTCGTTGCAAACCATGCAATTGTTTTTTCCTGATCCGTGGCATAAAGCTCGACATAATAAACGTCGGATTTTAACCAGTAATTTTGCAGAGACTATTGGTCACAAGCTGATAATAGACGGCACTTTTCATATGGCCACCGATTGGGAACATTACGCCGAGCAAATGTTAGAAGTAATGGAAGCGGTGTCAGGCTATGAGAATGTTGCGGGTAAGGGTACATATCATCCGCGTCCAGAATTTAGACCATTAACAAAATTTGAAAATCGTGGCGAAAAATTGGGTCATGGGGTTTGGGATTTAATTTACAGGAAAAAACAATGTCGTTAAAAAAAGATAAAGAAAAAGTATTTGGTGGTGAGTGGACTGAAGATGGCATGCGTTTTTTCTTAGAAAGCGAAAGCTATGACGGTACTGACGTAGACTATATTAACATTATGAAAGCTTATCAGCATATGACAGCTGAAACCTTTGCTGAATTCATTGTTTTTTTCAAAACTGAAGGTCATAACGTAAGTGCTAAGAACTTGGATGGTGAAAGCGCTGTCAATGTAATAGGTTCTCATGCACCTGGTCAGCCATATGCTAAGGCGCTAGCAGCGGCTGGAGCAGTTTAATTTGTATTAGACGTTTATAAAAGTTCATATAGATAGTCTGAATAATGGTTAAATAAAAAAGCGAGCTTGGATATTATCAAAGCTCGCTTTTTTGGTTTTAGCTAATGAGATAAGCGATCATTCTTTTTTATTGATAATACCTTCTACATACGAAGCCCCATTGTGGGAGAAGTCAGATAATAAATCAGATATGGCGTCTATTAAGCGGTCAAAACCTTGCTCGCCAGATTGCTCTTTTACTATGTCTATTAATTGTGTTTTTACCCCCAGGTCAGAATATTCAATATTTGGATCACTAACAAATTTAGTCGGCATGGTTTGATTAATCACATTGTCTATATGTTCAGCCTTGTCATATGACGTTTGGGAAAAAACACCCACCACATCTGAATCTTTATACACGCGAATTTGTTCAGGTACGTGAAGTGCTTTCAGTGTTTTATGATCATGGTTCCCTTCAAGTAAAGCTGTAGTCATAACCAAACTTTGAAAATCCTCTAGTACAGTGTGTCTATTTGAAACTAATTGAGTGGCTTCTTGCTGAGCTTTGGGAAAACCAGCCAAACCTAATACTCCTGGGAATAACGTTTCAAATGTACTGTTACCAGGAATTGGAGTTATATGATACGGGTTAGAAAAATCACCAATGTAATGCATTCCCCAGCCCATAAAACGCCAACCCCAATAATCATGGCCGTTATCAAATGCAAATTCAGCAAGTTGCTTAAATAATTGAATGCGATATTCAGGATAGGTTTGCTTCAAAAAAGCACCTAAAGTGTAAAGTACTGTGGACTCGTGATAAAAGCCCATGTGGAAAGGCGCTTGACTCCCGTATTCTAAATTAGCATTACCAAATGGCTGTGGACCAAAGCCATATTCAAGGCCGTAGTCGGTGTTACTGTCTGTGAACAAGCCAATATCTAAGCCATGGTCTGGTTCGTCGTTAGCACTGGTTGCCACGTCTAATGGAGTCACCATATCTCCTGCGGCTAGCTGAACTAGTTGCACGTTTTCTAAATAATGATAGTTTTTAAATACGGTAACATCTTGTGGTGCAATAGCGGCGGCTTCTCGTTTGTCCCCCGGCAATAGCTGTAAATATAGTGGCATTTTTAAATGGGGATTTATACGAATTGCTTGAGTGAAGCGTTTACGGATGGTTGTTACATCGCCAGTTGACTTAAACGCTAGAGCATCTGGTCTAGGGGCGTAATGCCATAGAGTAGACTGCATTTTTATTTCTTGATCGGCTAAAAAGGTTTCTAATTTATCTTCGTTAGCCAGTAAAAAGGTTTCAATTGTTTCTACTTTAACCTGTTTTGCATTTTGTACCGCTGGCATAGACGCCAGTAGTGTTTGGCTTACCACGGTGTGGTTTGACCAAGATAGAGCGGGCATGGCTGCAGCGCATAGGGATACTAATAAAAGCGATTTTATTATCTTCATTTTTGGGGCCGTTAACTAATACGTATAACGTAAACCATACAGATAATTCTAATACTTTAATATGACATATTGAGCAAATTGAGTATCCTTTTAGCCCAATTTACCTTGGGATAAAAGCGTTATAAATGAGATTTTATAAGCCTTTTATCAGCTTTCGAACCCCGGCAACATGGCGTCTAGAAATAGGGATTGGTTGTTCATAACCATTCAGCGTTAATGTATAGCCAATGCCATCGTGTTTTTCAAAACTGGTAATGGCCTTAATTGCCACTAATGCGTTTCTATGGACTCGAATAAAAAAGCCTTCAAACTCGTCTTCTAATTCTTTTAGCGGTTCATCAATTAAAAGCTCTCCAAGTTTGTGGACTACAGCAATGTATTTTTGGTCGGCTCTAAATAAAATAATATTTTCAATGGGAATGAGTTCTAGTCCTTGATGAGATTTTGCACTGATATGATTGCGACAGGCATTACTGTTTAAAAACTGTGCTTGCACTTTGTTGAGTTTCTTTAGTTTTGACAGTGCATTCCTTAAATCGTCAATACGTACAGGCTTTAATAAATATCCCACTGCCTGTACGTCAAATGCTTGTATTGCATATTCATCATAAGCAGTGGTAAAAATAATTGCTGGTGGAGTGTCTAGCTGACTAATGTGCTGGGCTGCTTCTAAGCCATTCATTGCTGGCATTTGAATGTCCAAAAGTACCACATCAGGAGCAAACTTTTCGATGGCTTTAATTGCTTCTATGCCGTTATTCGCTTCACTCACCACTTCGCCCAGTTGAGCATTATTTATAAAACGAACTAGACGTGTACGCGCTAGGGGCTCGTCATCAACAATTATTATTTTCATATATTTATATGGGCCGTATTTGGGTACTCAATAGTAATATTAAACTGATCGTTATTAAGGTCTGTTGTCATTAAAACATCCTCTCCATAAAGAGCTTGTAATCTATGGCGAATATTTTCTAGGGCCATATGATTGCCAGACTCTTTATAATTACTGGTAGCTCGATTGTTAATAGGTTTGTCACTGATAGGATTGCTAACCTGTAGAAACACACGATTATTTATGGTGTTTATAATTACCTTTACTATTCCACCATTGATGCGGGAAGATATGCCATGATTAATGGCATTTTCTATTAGAGGCTGCAATGTTAATAATGGGATTTTAGTCGTGTTTTCAGCATTAATATTCCAGTCAACCGTTAAGCGATCACCCAGACGAATCTGTTCAATGTTCACGTACTTTTTGCATAGATCCAGTTCTTGTTTAAGACTTACCTCACTACCAGCTTCTTTTAAACTGGCTCTAAAAAGTTCGCTTAAATCTTCTACTGCTCGTTCAGCTTTATCTGGATCCACATGAATAAGACTGGCAATAATGTTCATGCTGTTAAATAAAAAGTGTGGGCGGATTCGGCTTTGCAATGCTTGAATGCGTGATTGCAGTTCACTGCGAGCACGTAATCGACTTTCCATTTGTACAAAAAAATAGTGTAACAATAAAGCCGCTAAGATCATCGTGATCATTTGATTCTTTAATATCCAGTCCCAACCTAAATTTTCGTACAAAAAATAGTGGAACCCCCACTGAGTAAGTAGGCTCAAAACCAAGTTACATAGCAAAATAACCGCAAATGCTATAGCCGTTAATTTATTAACCGTCATTTTTGGTAGATATAATCGCAGTCTACATAGGCATACGGCACATACTAAAACCATCCATTGAATATAAAGCGACAATAACCCAAATTGCTCCCAGCTAAAATCTAACGCCCCGCTAGAAAGCAATGTGATTGCAATCACCAGGGCTTCGCTGGACAAAATAACCCACAATGCACTGCGCCCTTGGCAGAGGTCGGGTATTAGGTCTTTTGAGTCGATTGACCCATGGCTAAAAGATTTCTGTGACATATGGGGTTAAGGATCCCGGCAATGAGTGTTTAGTCAGATCTGAATAATATTTAACTTAAGAGTTTGTATTATTCTAAGCTAAGGCTCAAGTTTACAGGGCAATTCTGTGGCTAAATTGAGATAACACGATGTTATTGCTCGTACAAACATGCAAACCAGTCAGCATAGGTGAGGAAATCCGCTAGAGTCTGTATAATGCGCAGCAATTTAGCTTATCTTCGTTTTTAGCAAGGATCACACATGACTGAACAAACAAACTCTGCCTGGGGCGGCCGTTTCTCTGAAGCTACCGACGCTTTTGTACAGCGCTTTACAGCATCGGTTGAGTTTGATCAGCGTATGTATGCCCAAGACATTCAGGGTTCTGTTGCCCATGCCACCATGCTGGCAAAAATTGGCGTGCTTACTGAAGGTGAGCGGGACGAAATAATTCAAGGCTTAGGTGAAATTAAAGTTGATATAGAAGCCGGTAACTTTGAATGGTCTATTGCGTTAGAAGATGTACATATGAACATCGAAGCTGCGTTAACAGCCAAAATAGGCATTACAGGTAAAAAGCTTCACACAGGCCGAAGCCGTAACGACCAAGTAGCCACTGATATTCGATTGTTCTTGCGCAGCGAAATTGACCACATGTCTAGTGAAGTTACACGTTTGCAAAAAGGCCTAATCGAGTTGGCCACAAATGAAGCCGACACTATCATGCCAGGCTTCACCCATTTACAAACAGCGCAACCAGTCACCTTTGGACACCATTTATTAGCATGGAACGAAATGCTAGAACGTGACTTTGCCCGTTTGCAAGATTGCCGTAAACGCACCAACGTTATGCCGTTAGGCGCCGCTGCATTAGCTGGAACCACATACCCAATTGATCGCCACATGACAGCCGAGCTATTAGGTTTTGATGCTCCCACTGAAAACAGCCTAGACAGTGTATCAGATCGTGACTTCGCAATTGAATTCACCGCTGCCTGTGCAACTATTATGATGCACTTGAGCCGTTTCAGTGAAGAGCTAGTATTATGGGCCAGTGCACAGTTCAATTTTATTGATTTACCAGATCGCTTTTGTACTGGCTCTTCCATTATGCCGCAAAAGAAAAACCCAGACGTTCCAGAGTTAGTGCGCGGTAAAGCAGGACGAATCTTTGGGCATCTAATGAGCTTACTGACATTAATGAAAAGTCAGCCGTTGGCCTACAACAAAGACAACCAAGAAGACAAAGAGCCATTGTTTGATACTGTCGACAATGTGGGCGGCAGCTTAAGGGCATTCGCCGATATGATGCCGCATGTTGTCGCTAAAAAAGAAGTGATGCGAGAAGCGGCACTTAGAGGCTTTTCAACCGCTACCGATCTAGCAGATTACTTAGTGCGCAAGGGTGTAGCGTTCCGTGATTCACACGAGATTGTAGGCAGTGCAGTGGGCTATGGCATAAAAACTGGAAAAGACTTAGGGGAGATGTCACTAGAAGAGCTACAAAAATTCGGCAATATGATTACAGATGATGTATTTGATGTACTCACCCTTGAAGGTTCTGTAAGTGCTCGTGATCACCTTGGTGGAACAGCGCCTAATCAAGTTCGTGCAGCAGCAAAACGTGCCACAGAGAGACTATCTAGGCGTTAAATTTTTATATTAGTCTTAAACTTAGCTCATATAAAGCCTCGATTATTCATCGGGGCTTTTTTGTGGGTGATGAAATATCGCTAAAGTTAATTGATAAGCTTATGCGTTATTCAGTAATGGTTAAGTGGTTTTTGCTTCTAATATTTTATCAGCCACTTCTTTTGGATTTAAAATATTTTTTATTTTAAATCGAGTCCCTTGTATTGTCTCAAGTTCAATATGACCAGTACCCAATAATCGCTTATGGACCGAACATTTTACAATGCTGTTAATATCTATAGTTGCCGGCTTACCTATATAAGGCTTTTTTGTCAGTATGCTATCTTCAATTGAGTATGAATAACCTAAAGTGGCCACCAAAACGATCAGCCAACAGGGAATCGCCAGAAAGAAAAGTACTATTAAGGTTTCCGCTAATGCACTTGCTAAAACCGTATTTAATAAAAAAAATACAGGAAATAGAATCAGCAGTGGAAATGCTATTGGTGTGGGTTTAACTAACATGAAAAATATCCTGCGGTTTAAATTATGGAAGCTCTAGCACACCATCCATTTCAACTTCTGAATTTTTGGGTAAAGACGCAATCCCAATGGCAGCACGTGCAGGGTATGGCTGTTCAAAGTATTCAGCCATTATGGTGTTAACGATGGCAAAGTTGCCAAGGTCAGTTAAGAATATGTTTAGCTTTGCTATATCTTGCAAAGAACCACCTGCGGCCTCGCATACAGCTGTTAGGTTATCAAATACACGACGTACGTTAGCTGCAAAATCACCTTCAACCATTTCCATTGTTTCTGGAACTAATGGGATTTGCCCAGAAAGATAAACAGTTTTGTTAATTTTTACAGCTTGCGAATAAGTGCCGATGGCTTGAGGAGCTTTTTTAGTGCTGATGATTTCTTTCATGGAGATTCCAATACTATTATATTTGGTTATCCGCTATTTTTTACACGAATAATTTTTGATACGGCTTTATTTTTCTTAAGCTGACGCATTACGTCGGCAAGATGGTTACGACCATGGACTCCAATTCTCAAACTTAATACGCTGAGTTGTGCGTCTTTATCGTCTACGCTTATCTGTTCTAAATTACCATCGGCGTCAGTTACAGCAGCTGCAAGGTTGGCAATGGTACCCCGTCTATTTTCTGTCCAAACACGAAGTGTAACGGAAAAGTCTTCTTTGATTTTGTCATCCCATATTAATGGTAAGCACTTATCAGTTTGATCTAAAAATTCTTGGATGTTTTTGCAGCCAGTGGTGTGAACCACTAAGCCACGACCAGCACTTGAGTAGCCAACCACATCATCCCCAGGGATGGGGCTACAGCATTTTGCATAAGTGACTACGCCCCCTTCTTTACCCGATATGCTAAAAACGCCTTCACTGGATACAGTAGATACGCCATCGGTTTCACCCAATGCAAAAATGGCAATGCGTCGTGCAATGGCTTGAGCAGAACGGGTGCCTAGGCCAATGTCTTCTAAAATCATATCAAAATCTACAGAGCCAAACTCTTTCATTAGGTGTTCTAAGTGATCTAACTCTATATCGTTTAAGTCTAAATGGAACATAGATAATGCACCACTTAATAAGCGATGCCCCAGAGTAATGGATTCATCGTGTTTTTGATTTTTAAGATAATGACGAATGTTTGCGCGGGCTTTACTGGTAACAACAAAATTTAACCAAGCTGGGTTTGGACTTGCACCAGGGGCAGTAATAATTTCCACCGACTGTCCGCTGTATAACCGAGTGCTTAATGGCGCCAATTGGCGGTCAATGCGACAACCTACACATGTGTTGCCCACATCGGTATGCACGTTGTATGCAAAGTCAACTGCGGTACTGTCTTTGGGCATTTCGACGATACGACCTTTAGGCGTAAATATGTAAGTATCGTCTGGAAATAAATCGAGCTTTACGTTTTCAATAAACTCTTGTGGGTTGCCGGCGCTTTGCTGCAGTTCTAATAAACCTTTGACCCATTGACGAGCACGTTTACTGCCTTTGCTGTGTACTTCGTCTTCTTCATCTTTATATAACCAATGTGCGGCAATTCCGTTGTGTGCCATGGCTTCCATTTCTTCGGTACGAATTTGAACTTCAATATGGACGCCACCCACACCGATTACCGATGAGTGAATAGATTGATAACCATTGGACTTAGGAATCGCGATGTAATCTTTAAATCGGCCAGGTACGGGTTTATAAAAATTATGTACAAACCCCAATGCGCGATAGCAACTGTCTACGTTGTCTACAATAATACGAAAACCGTACACGTCCATAATTTGATTGAAAGACTTTTTCTGCTCCTTCATTTTACGATAGATACTGTACAGGTGTTTCTCACGGCCAATAACGCGGGCTTTTAATCCTTCTTCTTTAAGGCGTGTTTTCAGTGCTTCGCTAATGCGCTCAACTAGCTCACTGCGATTTCCTCGGGCAGATTTAACTGCTTTTTGAATCATTTTGCTGCGCATAGGATGCTTGGCAGCAAAGCATAGGTCCTCTAGCTCCATGCGAATATTACTAATGCCTAGGCGATTGGCTATTGGGGCATAAATTTCCAAAGTCTCGTTGGCAATACGGCGCTTTTTTTCTGGAGGCATGGCGTTTAGCGTGCGCATGTTGTGCAGTCGATCGGCGAGTTTAACCAGTATGACTCGAATGTCACGAGCCATGGCCATAGCCATTTTTTGGAAGTTGCCTGCTTGCTTTTCTTCTTGGCTGCCAAACTTAATGTGGGTTAATTTACTAACACCATCTACGAGTTCCGATACAGTTACTCCAAACTGTTGTTCAAGGGCATCTTTTGGAACGGCGGTGTCTTCAATAACATCATGGAGCATGGCAGCCATTAGGCTTTGCGGATCCATGTGCATTTCGGATAGGATTTTGGCCACGGCCAGAGGGTGAACAATATAAGGATCGCCACTGCGACGATATTGCCCGTCATGAGCTTGCTCGGCGTAGTAGTAAGCACGGCAAACCTGATTGATTTGCTCGGGCTCAAGATAGCTGCTTAGGCGTTCAGCCAGGGCATCTATAGTTGGCAACGTCAACCTCCAGCTTTCTGGTTAAGTATAATTGCTGCCAATATCAATTAACCTTGCTCTTGAGCAGCAAGTTCTGCTGCTTCAAATGCGGCCATTGTCTCTGGCGTTACTTTGCCTTCAGCAATTTCGCGTAAAGCGATAACAGTTGGCTTATCTGAGCCAGCATCTACTAAAGGCTCGGCACCTTGAATAACAAGTTGACGAGCACGTTTGCTTGCTAGCATAACCAAATCAAAACGGTTATTTACGTTGTCTAAGCAATCTTCTACGGTTACACGAGCCATCTGAATTCTCTTTTGTTGAGTGAGCAAATAGCTTTGCTCATAAAATTTTAGTCAGTAGACCAAGTAGTTTACAAAAAGTACTGACTTTTCGCCAATTGTTTCATTAAAACTGGCGAAAAATAGGTTAATAAATGTGTATGTTTGCGTTGTTTACTCTAAAAGTTTAGTAATCATAGCTTGGTGCTCTTCCGTTTGCTTAGGTGCGCGCAATCGGTTGGCCATAAATATGGCTTCTAATTCTATTAATGCGCTATCAAATACGTCATTTACTACAAGGTAATTAAACTCATTGTAATGACTCATTTCACTGACCGCTTCGGCCATTCGTTCAGCAATAACCTCTTCACGGTCTTGTCCACGGCCTTGTAAGCGAGATAACAGAGCTCTTCGGGATGGAGGTAGAATGAAGATACTAACTGCTTGGGGCATTAACTTACGTACTTGTTGAGCGCCCTGCCAATCAATTTCTAAAATCACATCTTGGCCGTCAGCCAGTTGCTTTTCTACTGTGCGCTGGCTGGTGCCATAATAGTTACCAAATACTTGGGCGTGTTCTAAAAAATCGCCCTTGCCAATTAAGTCTACAAACGTATCTTTATTTACATAGTGATAATGTACGCCGTTCTCTTCACCCGGACGTTTGTCCCGTGTGGTATGACTTACGCTAATGGCAATGTTATTTGCCTTTTCTAATAACGCTTTTAATAAGCTGGTTTTACCCGTGCCAGACGCGGCGCTAACTATGTATAAAGTGCCTGTGCTCATAGGTGTTCTCTTACAGATAAGTTAAAAACGATTTATCTTGTCTAGTATATAAAGCTATAGCTGTTTCAGCCATGAACTTATGCGAATGAGTGAATTTATTTCAGCTTGCAGCCAATATTATTACTCAATATTTTGTATCTGCTCGCGCATTTGTTCTATCAGTACTTTTAACTCTACGGCGATTTGGGTGGTCATATGAGAAATGGACTTAGAAGACAAGGTATTCGCCTCGCGATTAAGCTCTTGCATCATAAAGTCTAAACGTCGGCCTACGGGTTCTGTCTGCTTTAAGGCATGAGTTATTTCAACCAAATGCGCGCTTAATCGGTCTAGCTCTTCATCCACATCGGCTTTTTGCAGCAAGATCACCATTTCTTGTTCAAAGCGGTCAGGGTCTACCTTTATGCGCAACTCCCCTAGCTTAGCCTTCAAGTCAGTGCGCTGTGCTTTTAGTATTGCAGGTAGAAGCTTGGTCAATGCACTTATTTGCTTTTGAACAGCTATTATTCGCTGCTCAATAAAGATTTTAAGGGCAGAGCCTTCGCGTTTTCGCATTTCAATTAGCGGAGTCAGGGTATTTTTAAAGCCTTTTAGACCCTCTTCGCCAGCTTGCTGGTAATTGGTGCTGCCTTGGTTGATTACACCTGGCCACTTTAATATATCTAAAGAACTTAATGCGTTGCCAGGCCCAATTATTCCATGGACTTGGTCGGCGGCATCATTAATTTGGGCCACTAGATCAGCGTTAATGACTAAATTTTGTTGCAATTTATTAGGAATGAATTTTAAGCTGCATTCTACTTTTCCACGGCTGAGGGTTTGGCGAATTTGATCACGCAGTTGGGGTTCTATAGAACGCATTGAATCGGGTAGGCGAAAATGTAATTCTAAGTAGCGAGAATTTACTGTGCGGATTTCCCACGAATAGCTGCCCAGTTCGGTTTGCAGGTCTGTTCGCGCAAATGCCGTCATACTTAGGGTCATGGGAGTATCCTTATTGGTTTTAGAGCATTTTAACTCTTTAATAATGCCGTTCGCCATAAATGTTTGCTTGGCGTTAGATTTCAGGCCGTTATAATACAGGCCATTATGAATACATTGATCAACTTTGCATTCTAACTAATTATTGGGTAGAAAATTACCATGAGACCAAGTGGCCGCCAACAGAATCAATTACGCGATGTGAAAATAACTCGCAACTTCACCAAGCATGCCGAAGGTTCAGTATTAGTAGAATTCGGTGATACTAAGGTTATTTGTACGGCCAGTGTTGAAGGTCGAGTGCCCAGCTTTTTACGCGGTAAAGGTCAAGGCTGGGTGACTGCTGAATACGGTATGTTGCCAAGATCTACTGGTTCTCGCATGACGCGTGAGGCAGCTAAAGGCAAACAAAGTGGCCGTACAGTAGAAATTAGTCGTTTAATTGGTCGATCGCTTCGTGCAGCGGTTGATCTAGAAGTATTGGGTGAAAATAGCATCACAATCGATTGCGATGTAATTCAAGCTGACGGTGGAACGCGTTGCGCTTCTATCACGGGTGCTTGTGTTGCCTTAGTAGACGCCATTAACCACATGCTTAAAGAGGGGATAATTAAAACTAACCCGCTTAAATACATGATCAGTGCGGTATCTGTTGGTATTTACAATGGAGAGTCTGTTTTAGATTTAGACTATCTAGAGGATAGTGCTGCTGAAACTGACTTAAATGTCATAATGGCCAACAATGGCGGCTTTGTTGAAATTCAAGGTACCGCGGAAGGTGAACCATTTCAACCAGAACAGCTAAACTCTATGTTAGAGTTAGCAAAACT
This sequence comes from Crocinitomicaceae bacterium, assembly GCA_047628755.1. Lineage (GTDB taxonomy): Bacteria > Pseudomonadota > Gammaproteobacteria > Pseudomonadales > Oceanobacteraceae > Bermanella. The sequence continues at coordinate 69,119 of JBLHVV010000001.1, forward strand.
GGGTTTAGCTGAAATATCTAATTTACAAAACGCGGCTCTGAACGTTTAAAGGCTTAATGATTAAACAATAATACTTTACTCAACCATATTGGGTAATTTAATGATTATAACAATATAAAGGAACACATAAATGGGATCAGCGTTTACAGACATTAGTTTACTGATTGTTAATACAATAACTGGGTTGTTTTTATTTGCAGTGGTATTAAGGTTTTTGCTGCAGACCGTAAAAGCTGATTTTTATAATCCGGTATCGCAGTTTATTGTTAAAATTACTAATCCGTTATTGTTACCTGTTCGTAAAGTCATACGTGGTTTTGGTGGCTACGATGTAGCGTCTCTGGTGCTGGCGGTTTTAGTGCAAATAGTGGCCATTTGCTTAACGCTCAGTGTGCTAAGCGTCTGGCCGTTGCCTATTGCGAACATTGCAATATGGTCAGTTCTCGGAACGGCGGGCACCTTTTTAGATTTGTACTTCTGGGGTTTGTTAATCATTATTATTATTAGCTGGATAGCACCTAATAACCCTAACCCGGCCATCGATTTATTAAAGCAAATTATCGAACCGGCAATGAAACCAATTAAAAATCTTATGCCAGATATGGGTGGTATCGACTTAAGCCCAATTATTATGATTTTGTTAATTAGAGTTGTGGAAACATTATTAAATGCTGTTGCAAAATCCACTGGTTTTCAAGGGCAGTTCCCAATAATTGGTCTGTAGCTTTATTGGCCATTAAAAATATAAAACATGCATCGTTAATCAATTTAAGAACCTAGATCGGACCCACACATGCCTCAAAAAATCCCAGCGGACAGCGTTGGTATCGTCACACCTCAAGTGGCTAAATTTGATCAGCCGCTTGAGTTACGTAGTGGTAAAATATTAGCCAGTTATGAATTGGTTTATGAAACCTATGGTGAGCTGAATGCTGATAAAAGCAATGCAATTTTAATTTGCCATGCTCTTAGTGGTGATCATCATGCAGCTGGGTACCATGAGGGCGATGCAAAACCTGGTTGGTGGGATTCTTGTATTGGCCCAGGTAAAGCGGTAGATACCAATCGTTTTTTTGTCTTAAGTTTAAATAATCTTGGCGGCTGTCATGGTTCTACAGGCCCAACCAGTATTAACCCTGAAACTAATAAACCGTATGGCAGCCACTTTCCCATGGTGCGAGTATACGATTGGGTAGAAAGCCAGGCTCGATTAGCTGACCGCTTAGGGATTGATAAGTTTGCTGCAATTATTGGTGGCAGTCTTGGTGGTATGCAGGCTTTGCGCTGGAGTTTTCAATACCCAGACCGCTTGTCTTATTGTGGTGTGATTGCGTCAGCTTCTAAGCTTTCAGCACAAAATATAGCGTTTAACGAAGTAGCACGTAACGCTATTATGAAAGATCCAGATTTTCATGATGGAGATTATATTGAAAAAGGCGCCATCCCTAAAACTGGATTAATGACGGCTCGTATGTTGGCTCACTTAACCTACTTAAGTGACGACGCAATGGGTGAAAAATTTGGTCGTGCATTGAAAACTGACAAAATTGAATACGGATATAACCCAGAGTTTGAAGTTGAAAGTTACCTGCATTACCAAGGGGAAAAATTTGCCACCAGCTTTGATGCAAACACGTATTTGCTAATGACAAAGGCGTTAGATTATTTTGATCCAGCGCAATACAGCGATGGAGATTTAGCCACTTGCTTGGCACCCTCTAAAAGTAACTACTTTGTGGTTAGCTTTACTACGGACTGGCGTTTTAGCCCAGAGCGCAGTGAAGAAATTGTAGATGCCTTAATTGAAGCCGATAAAAATGTGACCTATGCCTGCATTGAATCTGAAAAAGGACACGATGCTTTCCTTATACCAATTCCTAGATACGTGAAAATATTCACCGCTTATATGAATCGTGTGGCTAAGGAGTTAAATCTATGAACGCTCAATTCTTAAGAAGCGATTTAAAAATTATCCAAAATTGGGTGAAACCAAGTAGCAGAGTGATTGATTTAGGTTGTGGTGAAGGCGAGCTGCTATCGTATTTAAAAAATGCCAAGCAATGCAAAGGCTATGGCTTAGAAATAAACTCTGACAGTATTCTTAGTTGTGTAGAAAAAGGTTTAAACGTTATTGAGCATAATTTAAATGATGGTTTAAAACACTTTAAAAATGGTGCCATGGATACCGTTATCATGACCCAGGCTTTACAAGCAGTAAGTCGACCAGATGAATTGTTAGATGATATGTTGCGGGTAGGTAAAGAAGCGATTATTACTTTTCCTAACTTTGGTTACTGGCGCACACGGTTTTACCTAATGACAAAAGGTAAAATGCCCATGTCTAAAACACTGCCATTTAATTGGTATGACACTCCAAATATTCATATGTGTACTTTTCGTGATTTTGAAAAGCTATGCTGTGAAAAGAATTTAACTATTTTAAACAGAACGGTTGTAGATAAAAATCATAAAAAATCGCTAGCCATACGTATATGGCCAAATATGTTGGGTGAATTTGCTATCTATCGAGTGACTAAATAGTCACTTCATTTTATTTAAATAGACGACTAAACAAGAGAATTATTATGAAAAAAATAGGATTATTTTTAATTGTATTGATGTTCGGCAGCGTATCTTTTGCGGAACAAAAAAAAGTATTTGGTAATTTTGAAGTACATTATATGGGATTAACAACAAGCGATTTAGATCCGGCTGTGGCTCGTAATTATGGTATTACCCGAAGCCGAAATATAGGCTATCTGATGATCAGCGTATTGAAAACAGATGAAAGTGAGATGCCAATTGCCTGGAACGCAAAGCTTGAAGCTGAAATGTTTAATCTTATTGGCCAAACTAAGAAATTAGAATTCATCCGTATTCAAGAAAGTAATGCATTATATTTTTACAGTACCTTTGATTTTTATGATGCTAATCATTATCGCTTTAACATTAAAGTTACCCCTGATGGTCAGAAAAAAACATACGACGTTAAGTTTAGCCAGCAATTTTATCGCGGCGAATAATCGGTCGGTCTCATGTTTTAATCTAACTCGGGTTTAAAGGTCTAAGTTGATAGCAGTTTAATATTTTGGAATATTATGTCTAAGCAAAAAGTAGTTTTAGCCAGTAGCAATAAAGGTAAATTAGTTGAGCTAGAATATGCTCTGGCTGAATTTAATGTGACGCTAATTCCCCAGAGTCAATTTTCAGTTCCAGATGCTGATGAAACTGGATTAAGCTTTATTGAAAATGCTATTCTTAAGGCTCGCCATGCTAGTGCATTAACAGGTTTGCCAGCATTGGCTGATGACAGCGGATTAGAAGTGGACGCGTTAAATGGTGCGCCAGGTATTTATAGTGCACGTTTTTCTTCTGACGAAAATGGAAAAGGTGCCACTGACGAAAGCAATAATAGAAAGTTATTAATAGAATTAGCAGGTGTTTTACCAAAAGATCGTACTGCACGTTATCACTGTGTACTTGCATTTGTTAAACATGAGTTAGACCCAAATCCAATTATTTGCCAAGGAGCATGGGAAGGTGTAATTAATACAGAATTCTGTGGCGACGGTGGATTTGGTTACGACCCATTATTTTTTGTCAAAAATCAAAACAAAACCGCTGCACAGCTGACGAATCAAGAAAAGAAAAAAATAAGTCATCGCGGTTTAGCCATCGAACAACTTAAAGTTTTATTTAAGCTGTAATTTATTTAGGCAAATTATTTATTTATGTCACAACCTTTGGCAAACACAGTGCCACACTCACTAATACTTCCGCCGCTTTCATTGTATATTCATGTGCCATGGTGTGTGAAAAAATGCCCCTACTGTGATTTTAATAGTCACAAAGCTGATTCAATTTTACCAGAACAGGATTATATAATTGCGTTATTAGATGACCTTGATGATGATTTGAAGTGGCTAACAGAAAACAATATAAAACCTAGACCAATTCAATCTATCTTTATCGGTGGAGGAACACCTTCATTGTTAAGTGTTAAGGCTTATAAAGATTTATTTTACGGCTTAAAACAGCGCCTAGAATTTATTCCTGATATTGAAATAACAATGGAAGCAAACCCAGGTAGTTTTGAAGCTGATAAGTTTAATGGATATCGTCAGTTAGGTATTAACAGATTGTCTATCGGCATTCAGAGTTTCAGTGATCAACAGTTAAAACATTTAGGGCGAATTCACAACGGGCAAGAAGCCGTGTCGGCGGTTGAGATGGCAAAAGCCGCAGGGTTTGATAATTTCAACTTAGACTTTATGCATGGTCTACCAGATCAAACCTTAGCCCAAGCCTTGGCAGATTTACAAAAGGGTATAGACTTAAATCCCACTCATATAAGTTGGTATCAATTAACGATTGAGCCTAATACAGAGTTCTTTAAACGGCCGCCTGTTTTACCTCAAGATGAAACCTTATGGGCCATTCAAGAAGCCGGACAATCGCTGTTAGCTAAAAATGGTTTTCAGCAATACGAAATATCCGCTTATGGAAAAATTAGTAAGCAAGCACGTCATAATTTGAATTATTGGGAATTTGGTGACTATCTGGGAATTGGTGCAGGTGCCCATGGAAAATTAACGGTTCCAGCTAAAAAATTAACCGATACTAAAATCTTTCGCACCGCTAAAACTCGTTTACCTAAAGATTATTTAAATTTAGCAAAACGTTTTTTGGTGGCTCGAGACAATATAGAATTAGAAGATCGTGAATTAGAGTTTTTAATGAACGGATTGCGTTTATATGATGGAGTTGATGTGAGTTTGTTTAGCGAACGTACTGGGCTTGATTATCAGGCAATAGAACAAGGGGTAAAAAAATCTATAGCAGATGGCTTGATAGATTTAGTAGCGTTAGAGCAGCATAATAAACTAAAAGCCACCGAACAGGGTCAGCTTTTTTTAAATGAACTGCTAGAGCGGTTTTTGTAGGAGTTCACCTTTTAAATTATAAGCGCACTTCTATTCCTTGAGATTGCATATGTAATTTGGCTTCTTGCACTGAATGTTCACCAAAATGAAAAATACTGGCTGCTAATACGGCATCGGCTTTGCCTTCGATAATACCATCAGCTAAGTGCTGTAAATTACCGACTCCTCCAGAAGCAATAACAGGAACATTAACCGCTTCGCTAACTGCGCGGGTTAACTCTAAGTCGAAACCTTTTTTAACGCCATCTTGATCCATTGACGTTAACAGTACTTCGCCTGCGCCATAGTTGGTCATTTTAACAGCCCATTCAATTACGTCGATGCCAGTAGGTTTACGGCCACCATGGGTAAAAATTTCCCATTTATTAGGCTCCCCTTCAACGCTTACTTTTTTAGCGTCAATGGCGATTACAATACATTGGCTACCAAATTTTTCAGCGGCTTCTTTTACAAATTCTGGATTATAAATAGCGGCACTATTAATGGCCGTTTTATCGGCTCCGGCATTTAGCATATTACGAATGTCGTCTACCGTACGAATACCACCGCCAACGGTTAGTGGAATAAATACCTGTTCAGCAATGGCTTGCACAGTATTAATAGTAGTGTCGCGGCCGTGATGACTTGCCGTAATATCTAAGAAGGTTATCTCGTCGGCACCTTGCTCGTCGTAGCGCTTAGCTACTTCAACTGGGTCCCCAGCATCACGTATGTCAACGAACTGTACGCCTTTAACAACTCGGCCATTGTCTACGTCTAGACAAGGTATAATTCTTTTAGCTAATCCCATGCTTTTGCTCGTATCTCGCTGATTAAACGTGCTTTATCTTAGTTATATTCAACTAACCCTGCCCATTCCATTCTAAAAAGTTCTTCAGCAGCTGCAGCCCAGCTGTGTGGCTTTTCTCAGGATGAAACTGCACAGCAAAAATATTGTCTTGCCCAAGAGCAGCGGCAAAGTCTTTACCATAATGGCCATGGCCTTTTATCTGTTGTTTATTTTTTGCGTCTACATAGTAGCTGTGTACAAAGTAAAATCGGCTATTGTCTTCAATGTTATTCCACATTGGGTGGGTAACTTGCGCCACTTGGTTCCAGCCCATGTGTGGAACTTTTAGTTTCTCGCCCACTTGTGTACCGCTGGTTTCAATTAAGCGATCACCAAAAAAGCGGACTTCACCATCAAAATGCCTAAGGCATTCAACTCCAGTATTTTCTTCACTGTGATTCATCAGTGCTTGCATACCCACACAAATGCCTAATAAAGGTTTTGTTTTGGCCACTTCGGCAACCACTTGGTCAACGCCCATCCGTTTAATTTCGGCCATGCAATCGCGCATAGCGCCAACACCAGGTAATACAACGTGATCGGCTTTTCGGATAAGTTCTGGATCTGAGGTGACAATGACTTTGGTATTGTGATGGCTTATGTGTTCAAACGCCTTTGATGCGCTGTGAAGGTTGCCCATGCCGTAGTCAATTACCGCACATATTTTACTGGTCATTACATACTTCTCGTTTACTGGAGCTCGCCAGTGCGGCGCAGCCCAGAATAGCTTTTTCTATCTACTACATAAGGGCGCAGGTAACTTAGTGTGTTACAAAGAACCTTTGGTAGAAGGAATCATCCCTTCCATTCTAGGGTCAACTTCTAATGCCATACGCAGGGCTCGCCCAAAAGCTTTAAACACTGTTTCAGCCTGATGATGGGCGTTATGACCTTTTATATTGTCTATATGAAGGGTCACACCGGCATGGTTTACAAACCCTTGAAAGAATTCGTAAAACAACTGAGTGTCAAATCCACCTAAAGAACCACGGGTAAATGGGATGTTGTACTCCAGCCCTGGTCGTCCAGAAAAATCGATAACGACGCGGCTAAGTGCTTCATCTAAAGGTACATAGGCGTGACCATAGCGGCGTAGGCCTTTTTTATCACCAACGGCTTTTGCAAAGGCCTGGCCCAATGTAATACCTGTATCTTCGGCACTGTGGTGATCATCAATGTGGTTATCGCCTTTGCATAGAACATCTAGGTCTATCAATCCATGGCGAGCTATTTGATCCATCATATGCTCTAAAAAAGGCATACCCGTATCAAATTGTGCTTTACCTGTACCGTCTACATTTATAGAAACTTTAATTTGAGTTTCTGATGTGTTGCGTTCAATCGACGCCGTGCGCTGAGCCATGCGGTTATCCTATTCTGGGTATGGCGTTCAATGGACGCCATACGCTGAGCCATGGGTTTCTAATGGTTGATCAATAAACACATTATACCTAAAAGTGGTGTAAGTGGTTAGTTTGTAGAATATTTGATGTGTGTGTTAAATTCGTCGGCGGTTTCATTCATAGAAGCCCTTACTAATTTGATAAAACCCAGTTAAATTCAACCATAATGCTTTTTTATGGAACTATAAGTTCAATTTAAGATACTTTAATCATGTTAATGGGAAGGTTAAACTAGTGAAAAACTTTAAGAGTGAAAAATTAATGAAAATATTAAGTACCTTGGCTTTGATGTTCGCGTTTGTTATGCCTGCGCAAAGTGAAGATATAGACCCACAAGCTGTGGTTAAAGCGGTTGCCGATAAAGTATTGAGTGAAATTGTTAAAAATAAGCAAAAACTGGATGAAGGCCCTGAGTTTTTATCCAGTTTGATTGAAGCCAATATTCTACCTATAGTCGATCAAAGTAGAATGTCTAAGATGGTATTAAACAGCCACTGGGGCAGCATGACACCAGATCAGCAGCTTAACTTCACTGAAGGCTTTAAACGCTTGATGATCAAAACTTACGCTGGCGCATTTAAAGTCTATACCGGACAAAAGGTTTCGTATTCAGATACAAGATTTAACAAATCGGGAAGTAAGGCGATTGTGAAGTCCACTATCCACATGGCAGGAGGGTCTTTAGTTGACCTAGAATACCGTTTGTACCAGGTAGAACCCAATCAATGGCAGATATACGACGCTAATCTAGCGGGTCTTGGGGTATTAAAAACGTATCGAGTGCAATTCGCAGAGCAGATTCAAAAAGACGGTATTCAAAAGACCATCGATCGATTGTTAGCTGTGCAGCTGTAAAACTGGCGAGAATCGACTTAGCCCAGTGCTGGCGGGGTTTGCGTAAATGATTAATAAAGCCTAATCTGTAGTTAATGGCGCTTTTAAGCGCCGTTTTTGACTTAGTTTGGATACTTCATATGGCCAAGGGTTGGCATCGCAAGTGGATTATTTCACTTATATTTGTTTTAATTGCATGTTTGCAAGCTCTAACCGCGCGTGCCGAATTAAAAACTCACCAGATTAAAGCCGCTTACCTTTATCAGATTAGTAAATTCGTATTCTGGCCTGAAGAACGTAAAAAAGCCGATGCCTTTAGCGTATGCCAGCTTGGTCCTGACTTATACCAAGGTACTTTGGAAAAAATGCAAGGTCGTACAGTTTTTAATAAGCCGATCCAGGTTTTAAATATTCAATCATTAGATCAAGCGGCGCAATGCCATTTACTCATTCTTTCTTCTCCAAATAAAATAGAAACTAAAAAATTGCGTTTATGGCTCGCGGATCATCATGTTTTAACAGTCGTAGACGGTGCTAAAAACGGCGACCTTGGCATGGTTGCTTTTGTGCTTGAAAATCAACGTGTGCGATTGCATATTAATTTAAACCTGGCTAAACATTCAGGCTTAGCATTCGCAGCCAACTTATTAGAAGTGGCTAGTCACATAGAGCGAAGTAACTAATCATGTCTTGGCTACCCACTCTTCATCTTAGAACCAAACTTGTAGGCAGCATTGTACTAACCAGTATAATTGCAGTCGTTGCCACTAGCTTTGCATTTGTTCAGTACGACCGTCATCAAGAAATTACCACTGTCTCTGAAGATATGAGAATGCTTGCGAGTATTATTGCAAATCGATCTACAGCGGCCCTTATTTTTGGCGATGCCCGCCAGGCTGAATCCAACTTAAAGGCCTTGGGCGAAAATCCAAACGTCGTTATGGCTTGCATTTATGACAGTGGAAATGATGTGTTTTCGTATCATCACTTTACTCACCTCGATCAAAAGCCTTGTCCGAAAACCCCACTTCAATCTGCTTTATCCATTGGTGAAACCATTGAAATATATGAGCCAATTGAGCTGGATAATTTATTGATTGGTACTCTATACATGAGTATGAGTTTAGATTGGCTATCGGAACGCTGGCGCGACCAGCTTACTTACATATCTTTTGTGGTATTCATGGTGTTAATTGCAGCCATACTACTAGCAAAATATTTACAAATGTTATTGGTTCGCCCAATTCAACAGATAGCCACAACCGCACGTAATATTACTGAGAATAAAGATTATAGTTTACGGGCGAAGGGTGGTGTTAAAGATGAAATTGGCGACATGGCTGATGTATTTAATACCATGCTCAGTAAGATAGAAGAAGAAACAGAGAGCCTATATTCCAGTGAAGAAAAATTCAGACAGTTGTCAACGATGGCACCCGTTGGAATATTTCAATTAAATCTAGATAATGAAATTACCTATGTGAATAATCGCTGGGTTGAAATTACAGGAATAGATCAGTCAATGGTTAATCTTGAACATTGGTTGGGACGAATACGCTTAGAGGATCGTCGTCGGGCACTGAAAGCTTGGTCTGGTCTTGCACAAAGCCATCAAAGCTTTGTAGTCGAAGTGGGTTTTGAAAAGGAAGGCGATACGATCACTTGGACTATTATAGAAGCCAGTGTGTTGCATGATAGCAAAGGCATTATATATGGCTACATGGGTGCTATTAGTGACATAACGGATTTAAAAAATGCGCAATTACAAATGGAAAATCTTGCGTTTTATGATCCACTCACCGGACTTTCTAACCGAAGGTTGTTTAAAGATCGGCTAAATAAAGCTGTTTCTGAAAGTAAGCGCCGTGGTAGCTTTATTGCTCTGTTATTTTTAGATCTAGATCAATTTAAACGAATAAATGACTCCCTAGGCCATGATGCGGGTGATCAGTTACTAGTGGAAGTGGCTCGCAGGTTAAAAGGTTGCATAAGAGAGAGTGATACGGTGTCACGTATCGGTGGTGATGAATTTACAGTACTACTAACCGATATAGACTCTAGTCACGGCGTGCATCACATTGCAGAAAAGATTCTACAATCTTTAAGAATGCCAGTGCAGTTGAATAATCAAGAGGTTATTAATACCGTTAGCATCGGTATTACTTTAGCGCCGAATGATGGCGATGATGACATGACATTAATGCGCAATGCCGATTTGGCAATGTATCAAGCAAAAGCAAAAGGGCGTAACAATTTTCAATTTTTCTCGGAAGAAATGAATGAGGAGATGATGGGGTACTTGAAAATTGAAAAAGATCTGCGCAATTCGATTGAAGCGGATAATGATTTTATCATATATTACCAGCCCAAAATCGATTTGATTAATGATTCCTTTGTAGGTGTTGAAGCGTTAATACGATGGACACCCAATGGTGGCGATATGATCAGCCCAGATCGTTTCATTCCCATTGCAGAAGAAAGCGGTTTAATTGTTCCCATTGGTAAATTTGTATTGCGTCGAGCATGCACTCAAATTAGAGCACTTATGGATTCAGGTATATGGCCACAAGGTGCAAAGGTTGCTGTTAACTTATCTGCAAGACAGTTCAGTGATCCAGGCTTGATTGATGATTTAAAACAGACACTAGAAATTACTCAGTGCCCTGTGTCTATTTTAGAATTAGAAATTACAGAAAGTACATTAATGGATAATGTAGAGAGCGCCATTTTAACCATGCGTCAGATTAAAGAAATGGGAGTTTCAATTGCGATTGATGACTTTGGAACTGGCTATTCATCACTCAGCTACCTCAAGCGTTTCCCTATTGATATTTTAAAAGTTGACCGTAGCTTTGTAATGGATATTCCAAGTGATTTAAACGATATGGCAATTACTGCAGCGGTGATTGCAATGGCGCATAAATTAAACTTACGAGTAGTTGCAGAAGGTATAGAAACAAAAGAACAATTAGATTTCTTACGCTCTAACCGTTGCGAGTATGGGCAAGGGTATTTAATTGCTCGTCCTATGCCATGTGAAGATTTAGAGAATTATATTCAATTACCGCAAACTTTTGATTTAAATTAGGTTCAACTTGATGTGCGAATCTAATTTTTAAAAATGACCTTTACTCATTATTTTTTGCTTACATCTAGTTATCGCTTAAGGTAGTCTCTGGTTTTATATTTTTGCCATTTTAGTTGTTAATTCATGAGCGATTCTTTATTTAGCCAAGCCGTTTTAAATTGGTTTGATGACCACGGGCGTCATGATTTACCTTGGCAAAAAAACAAAACCCCTTACAGAGTATGGGTTTCTGAAATCATGCTGCAGCAAACTCAAGTGATCACCGTTATCGGTTATTATCAGCGGTTTATGGAAAGATTCCCAGATGTAAAAACCTTAGCCGCCGCTTCCTCTGATGAAGTGCTTCACCATTGGACTGGACTTGGCTACTACGCCAGAGCCAGGAATTTGCATAAATGTGCACAAACAGTCGTAACCGAATTTAATGGTAAATTTCCAGCGGACTTAGACGCATTAGAAAATTTGTCAGGAATAGGCCGTTCTACTGCAGGGGCTATTGCCAGTATAAGTATGGGAATGAGTGCCAGCATCTTAGACGGTAATGTAAAGCGTGTATTAAGCCGTTTTCATGCTGTAGAAGGCTGGCCAGGTAACAAAAAAGTAGCGGATCAAATGTGGGAAATTGCTGAGCGTTATACTCCGCAAAAAAGAACAGGAGACTACACTCAGGCCATGATGGACTTAGGCGCTACTCTTTGCTCTAGAAGCAAGCCCCAGTGCCAAGTTTGCCCGCTAATGAGCCAATGTGAAGCTTACGAGCTAGGCAATGTTAAAGCATTCCCAAACAGCAAGCCTAAAAAAGTAAAACCGATTAAATCAATTCAGATGCTAATGATAGAACATGGTCGACAAGTTCTACTGTTACAGCAACCAGATACCGGTATTTGGGGAGGGCTATGGATTTTTCCTCAACAACCGGTAGAGCAAAGTTATTTAGAGAATGAGTGGTTACAAGGCACAAAGTTTAAAGGGGTAACTGCTGGCGATGTGTTCAGGCACACTTTCAGCCATTATCACTTAGACATTCATCCTATTCGTATTCAGCTAAATACCAAGCCAGCTAATATAGGTGAGCGCGCCTCACTTTGGTATGATCTAGAAACCCCAGCCAGCGTTGGCTTGGCTGCACCCGTAAAAAAATTGTTGGAGTCTTTAACATGAGTCGTACTGTAAACTGTCGCCGCTATCAACAAGAGCTACCCGGCTTGATAAAACCCCCTTTTCCTGGAGCAATGGGACAAGACGTATACGATAATATAAGTCAAAAAGCATGGCTAGAATGGATGGAGCACCAAACCCGCATTATCAACGAACAGCATTTGAACATGATGGATCTCACTAGCCGCAAATATCTACAGGGGCAAATGGTCAAGTTTTTTGCTGGTGAAGAGGTTGATCAGGCTGATGGCTACGTAGCGCCAAGTGAGTAGCCCAGTAAAGCCAACATGTGCTGCGAAATCTAATATTAAGTGGCTGATAACTAACGCAATTTAATTTGTTTGACGCTTGACACTTGTGTCGATTGAAGGTTTAATACCGCACCTCAACGGGGTCACAAGCCTTTTGTTGAATGCCCAGATAGCTCAGTTGGTAGAGCAGAGGATTGAAAATCCTCGTGTCCGTGGTTCGATTCCGCGTCTGGGCACCATCTAATTTCATAAAATAGCCTCAGCTTAGTCTGGGGCTTTTTTATGCCTGTCATATAAGGAATTGGGTTGGAGCTTGCTTGCAAGCGAATGCAGATATCATAAATTTTGATAGCTTCATTGCTCTAGGTTAAGTGTTGTCAGTAAAGCCTGAGTTGAATACTCAGAAAAATCTCCAGCAAGCAGCCTTCCACAGTTCAAAGGCAGCCTTAATTCCCCATCAAATTCTTAAACCAACTTCATTAGTTTAGTATTTTGCTTTTCCAATTAAACGTTGGCATAAAGAAGATGCGAATTAAAATACCGAGTCGAAATTTGAAAAGTAACATGTTAAAAAGATCGGGCCGCACGCACATAATAATATGCGGCGCCCTTGCCGGCGCCTGCTAGGGCGCCATCACTGAAGTCCCGCGCCAACGCGGTGGTGCTATTGCTCTCCGTCGAACTCCAGTAGTTGGCATAATTAACAAAACCACCCAGATTGTTTAGATCACTAGCACCTGTATTAGCTCCGTCGCCATCGGAATCCGCTAAATTGACCCACATCAGGTTTAGTTCATCTATTGATGGCAAATACCAACCACCTACGGTATCCAACCGATAGTCTGCCGCGATTCGAGCCGCGGTATCTATTCCGCATTGTATATTTATAGCGAGTGTATTGGCCTCGCCTGTGCCTACTGCGGCTTCTGTGCCAGCCACAGTAGTGCTGGCACAGCCCCAACCAGAATTTCCTCCAGCTGATTGATCAGCAGGCGCTGCTTCCAGGCCATGTTCCCCAGAGCCCTCGATATAAAATACGATACCTCCAGCTGGACCGGTATCGCCAATTAGGTAAGTTGTAATATTTCTTTCCCAAGTAAAGGTACCATTCATCGAATCATAGGCTAAGCGATAATTACCGCTATTATCAGCAGGTAAGACAGGTAAGGCATCTGCGCCATCTGCGCCATCTACACCATCTGCGCCATCTACACCATTTGCGCCATCTGCACCGGCTGGTCCTGGAGTTAAAACTATTTCACTAATCCGCGTATCGTTATCGTTCACTGCGTCCCTAATTGTTTCAAACGTTGCCGCCGTCAAGGTATCCCCGGAATTATAGGTATCAGTGATTTCCGCCGTATAACCGGTTTGTGCAATTGCCGTCAATCCAATGATCGAGACCATTTTGATCAAATTAGTCATGTATTTATCCGTGATTTATTTATCAGAGTTTGCATAGGGCTTTATAGTTTGCAGCCACCAAAGGTCGATGTGCCAATCATGCAATCAGAAGTGTTTGCTCCTACAGCACCGGCATCGCTTTCACTGCCTGAGCCGCAACCTGCTAGCGTCAGTAATAGTCCACAAGCCAGTAAAAATTGTTTTTTGAATCCATACATAAATACACCAACATTTTAGATTTACTATTTTCTAGCGTGATTAGCCGCCCTAATCGACTTTTAAAAAAGCTATCCAAGCAAAATTTTTAAAAGCATAAAATGGAGAAGCGCCAGTAGGTGTTAATATCATCTAAACCAATTTTTAGTGTAGTCAAAAAATAATGCTTTGCAGGATTTCAATTTTAAACGCTCAATCGAGCTATCCAAAGTACGAAACTATTATAAAATAAGCGTGCAGGAAGGGATTGAGAGTCATGAGCGCAGCAAGCCCTTAAAGATGAAAAAGTTATTAGGCAGCGGTGCTCAAGTCAGCAATTAAGGGGACTCAATATCCCTGAGAATTTAATTAGGTATAAGTAGAATGGATACCCGCTTTCGCGGGTAAGACAAGTTAAAGTAGAATGGATACCCGCTTTCGCGGGTAGGACAAATTAAAGTAGAATGGATACCCGCTTTCGCGGGTAAGACAAGTTAAAGTAGAATGGATACCCGCTTTCGCGGGTAAGACAAATTAAAGTGGAATGGATATCCGCTTTCGCGGGTAAGACAAGTTAAAAAAGTCCTGTTTTTAATTGCCCATCAAATTCTTCAGCCCTGCCAATGCCGATTCACCACGAGCTTTCTTTTGCTCTGGTGGGCTGTCGCCAAAGCCTTCTCTTTCAATGTCGTCTTTCGGCAGTTCATCTAAAAAGCGGCTGGGGGTTGGCTCGAAGCTTTCACCGTAAGAGCGACGTTTTGATGTAAGTGTCAGTGTTAGATTTTTTTTAGCCCGTGTAATGCCAACATACATTAGGCGGCGCTCTTCATCTACGGTCTCGGCTTCTATGCTGTTTCTGTGGGGCAGTATTTCTTCTTCTAAGCCCATTATCCAAACGTAAGGAAATTCTAAGCCTTTAGACGCATGTAAGGTCATTAACTGTACTTGGTCCAATTCGTCATCTTCTTCCTTTTGTTCTAGCATATCCCGTAATATTAATTTGCTAACGGCTTCTTCGATTCCCATTTCGTCGTCGTTTTCGTCAGCTTTGTCTAACATGCGCTGAATATTATCAATTAAAAACCATACGTTTTTCATACGTGCTTCAGCTTGATTAGGGGTGTTACTGGTTTCTTGCAGCCAAGCTTCATAATCCAGATCGTGAATCATTTCTTTTATAGATTGCACAGGGTCTTCGGTGTAGCAACGTTTGGTGGTATTGCTTATCCAGTTGCCAAAGCGCTTTAATTTGTCTGAAGCTAGTGGCGTTAGCATTTGCTCTAACCCCATTTCAGTGGTGGCAGTCATTAGGCTGATGTGACGATTGCCCGCATATTCGGTTACTTTCTCTAATGTCGACGGGCCAATCTGTCGACGCGGAATGTTAACTACACGTAAAAAAGCGGAATCGTCAGTAGGATTCACAATGAGTTTCAGGTAACCCATAATGTCTTTGATTTCACTCTTTGCAAAAAATGACTGGCTGCCACTTAACTTGTATGGAATTTGAAATTGTTGCATTTTCATTTCAATTAAGCGTGATTGATGATTGCCACGAAACAATACAGCGTAATCACTGTACTTAGTATTGTGGCGCAAGCGGTGCTCAATAATTTCGGTGGAAATGCGCTCCGATTCGTTATCTTCGCCTTTACAGCGCACAATACGAATAGCATCACCGTAGCCTTTATCAGACCATAGCTTTTTAACAAAATCGTGCTCGTTATTTGCAATAACTTTGTTTGCGGCGTTGAGTATCAAGCCGGTTGAACGATAATTTTGCTCAAGCATCACCACTTTTAAAGTAGGAAAATCGGTTTTTAGCAGATTCAGGTTCTCTGGCCTTGCCCCACGCCATGCATAAATGGATTGATCATCGTCCCCAACTACAGTGAATTTACCATGCATGCCCACCAATATTTTTACTAATTCGTATTGACTGGTATTGGTATCTTGATACTCGTCTACTAATAAATACCGGGTATTTTTCTGCCATTTGGTGCGCACGGCTTCATTGTTTTTAAACAGCATAGTGGGTATGCGAATAAGGTCGTCAAAGTCTACTGCGTTGTAGGCTTTTAGTGAGCGGTCGTATGCGGCAAAGGTGGTGGCTACCAATACTTCTTGCGGGCTTTTTGCTAGCGCAATGGCTTGTTCAGGTTCAATTAGATCGTTTTTTAGTTTGCCTATTTCAGATCGAATCATATCAACCATATCGTTGTCGTCGGCACCGTGCTCTCGGTGCATAATATCTTTTAGTAAAGACTTAGTATCGCTATCATCAAAAATTGAAAACCCAGAGCGCAGTCCAAGATGCTTGGACTCTTTTCGAATGATGTTTAAACCAAGGTTGTGGAAGGTAGACACTGTTAGACCTGAAGCCGCTTTACCGTGTACCAGCTTACTAACACGCTCTTTCATCTCTTTGGCGGCCTTATTCGTAAAGGTCAGTGCCGTAATGTTTCGAGCAGGAATGCCGCATTGTTGAATTAAATACGCCATTTTAGTGGTGATTACGCTGGTTTTACCCGACCCAGCTCCGGCCAATACTAATAAGGGGCCGTCTATGTGCAATACCGATTCTTTTTGGCGGGGATTTAAGTGATTCACAGCGCTAACTTGTAGAGAAAAATAGGTTGCCAGATTAACAAAATTCGGTGGTTTTGATTAGGCCTATTTTGTATCTGAGTAAAGAAATACGATTACCGGTTGTCTACATATGTTTGGCTGGGGTTTAAGCGCCGTTCCATCTGCCGGTATGATAAAGCCTCTAGTAGATGCGATCGTTCTATCTGCGCGCTGCCAGCTAAATCAGCAACTGTTCTAGCCACTTTTAATATACGGTGGTAAGCCCTTGCACTTAACCCTAATTTATCCAGCGCATCTTCTAAAATGTCACTTAGTTCTTGTGTTAAGAAGCATACTTCGGGCATGGCTTTTTGAGCGATTTGTCCATTGGGACAATTTTGACGACTTTGCTGAATAGAACGTGCTTTAGTAACCCGCTCTCTGACTTGCTGACTGGTTTCGTTAATAGTATCAGAACTGGAAAGAAGGCCCTTTGGTAATGCCGGCACTTCGATTTGAATATCAATACGGTCTAGCAATGGACCAGATACCGAGCTTTGATATTTTAATGCCTTGGCCTCAGAGCAATCAGCACAGCGTTTGTTAGGTTGTTTTAAATATCCACAGGGGCAAGGATTCATGGCGGCTATTAGCTGAAAGTTAGCTGGATATTCAACCTGCTGGGCGGCCCGACTAATGCTAATGCGCCCGGTTTCTAAGGGTTCACGCATGACATCTAAAACGGAGCGACTGAATTCAGGTATCTCATCTAAAAATAAAACGCCATGATGAGCGAGAGATATCTCTCCAGGTTTAGGATGAGCTCCACCACCCACAAGGGCAACACCCGAAGAGGTGTGATGGGGCTGACGAAATGGCCTAGTAAGAAAGTAAGGTCGTTGAGGGTGTCGCGATACACTGTATAAAGCCGCCACCTCTAATGCTTCAGCTTCATTTAATGGAGGTAAAATTCCCGGTAGACAATGTGCCAGCATACTTTTACCGCTTCCGGGTGGACCGCTGAAGAGCAAATTATGATTTCCTGCAGCCGCTATTTCCAATGCTCTTCTAGCATGATGTTGACCTTTTACTTGAGCCATGTCTGGACCCTGATACTGCTCGGTTGTTACTTGTAGCGGCGCCACTAAAGTAAGGTGTTTTTCATTATTTAGGTGTCTGCACACGTTAAGCAAGTGATCGGCGCACAATGCTGGGCATTTACTTAAGCTGGCTTCTTGTAAGTTGAATGTGGGCAGTATTAAAGTTCGTCCAGCTTTATTGGCGGCCAGGGCCGCCGGAATAACGCCATCAACTTTGCGAATAGCGCCTGTTAAAGCCAGTTCACCAATGCATTCGTATTTTTCTAACGTTTTGTTAGGCAGTTGTTCGCTGGCGGCTAGAATTCCCAGAGCAATGGCCAGGTCAAATCGACCACCTTCTTTTGGTAAGTCGGCTGGGGCTAAATTAACGGTGATGCGTGAAGCGGGAAAATCGTAGCCACTGTTTAAAATTGCGCTGCGCACACGGTCCTTGCTTTCTTTAACGGCCGTTTCAGGCAGGCCAACAATTGAAAAACTGGGCAGTCCATTAGAAAGGTGTACTTCGACATGCACCAATGGCGCTTCAATACCGACTTTGGCGCGGGAATAAATAACCGCTAACGACATGTGCATCCTTAATTGTCGATTGACAGGAGCACTAGTGTAATGGGGTTTAACATCAGCGGCTGTTAGACGAATGTATGAAAGGAGCCGCTAATGAGTATAAAGATTGCTCTATTTTGCTAGTTGAAGTTCAATTTCAGCCACTTGCTTTTCAAGAGCCTCTAGCTTTTCACGGGTACGTAACAAAACAGCTTGCTGAGCTTCAAAGTCGTCACGACTAACAACATCTAGCTTATTCAGCTGGCGAGCAAGCACTTGCTGGATATTGTTCTGCAGGTCTTGGGTGGCTTGTTCTGGCACAAGCTGACTAATTTTTGATGCTATTTTACTGAATAGAAATGGGTTCATTGTGAGCTCCTTGATATAAAAATATTAACATATTAGTTTTTAATATTCAGGCTATTCATTAATGGTTAGTCAACTTTTGCCATTTTTTCAAAAGTAGATTTAAAGCCGATTATTTGTTTTAAGTAGTTGTAATATAAAGTTAATCTAAATGACGTACTGTTTGGGTGCAAAACAAAGCTTCATGTAAACAGTTTTAATTTTGCGCACCTATGTGACGCTTAATTTAAATTGGTCAGTAATAAAATGGCGTAATATGAACTATTTATGACCGCTTTATTAATATTGGCACTTTCCGTCTAATAAAAATGCTGTTTTGGTGCCTTTTACCAGTGCAAAGCAGTTGAGGAACGGAAATGTATGAAGCAGAATGACGGGGTAGGTCCCTTTAACGATAAATATAAAAAACTCTAGTCAAAGGAAGTAAACATATGAAAACTTTATCTAAAGCAATTGCGATTGCAAGCCTGGTTTCTGCAGGTGCATTAACGGCACAAGTGGCTAATGCCGAGGTTGAATACTCAGCTCAAATCGACAGCTCATATTTATACCGTGGTGAAAACATTGGTGGAAATGCTGCATTGTTTTCTGGTGCAGTAGACTACTCACATGATTCAGGCTTTTATGCTGGTGCCTGGATTGCAAATACACCTGAGTATGACTTATATGCCGGTTATGCAATGGAAGTTGGTGAAGTATCTATTGATTTAGGCGCCGTTACTTATGTTTACCCAGGTGCTGGTGCTGGTGAAGATACTGCGCCATTTGATGGTATGGAAGCATATATAAATCTTGGATTTATGGGAGCAAGCTTGTCTTACAATACGGGCTTTGAGAGCTTAGAAGATAAAACTTACCTAGCTATAGGGTATGAACTAGACGCTGTCTCATTAACCTATGGTATGGTTGATGGTGATACAGACGGTGAATATACTCATTTTGATATTGCATTTGGCCTGAACGAAGAGCTAAGTCTTACACTCTCTACAGCAATGGATGACGATGATAACTCTTATGGTATTGAAGAAGATACTCAAGTGATCCTAACTTACGCACTTCCAATTAAATAAGTTTTATTATTTAGTTTGATCAGAATACAATGGGGCTCAAGTGAGCCCCATTGTATTTAATGAAAGGAATGTATATGAAACTGGTTACGGCGATTATTAAGCCATTTAAATTAGACGATGTTCGTGATTCTCTGTCAGAGATTGGCGTGCAAGGAATTACCGTAACAGAAGTCAAAGGTTTCGGACGACAGAAAGGCCATACAGAGCTTTATCGTGGCGCTGAATATGTTGTTGATTTTCTTCCAAAGATTAAGTTAGAAATCGCCATTGATGACAACTTAGTAGAGCAAGTGATCGAGAGTATTACTAATTCAGCTAATACGGGTAAAATTGGTGACGGTAAAATTTTTGTTACCAACCTAGAACAAATTATTCGAATTCGTACTGGTGAAACTGGAGCCGACGCAGTTTAAAAGCTGGTCATTTAGTTTACTGTATTAAAAGCCTCCTAAGTCGGAGGTTTTTTTTTGCCTCAATTAAAGTCATTACTGTTTAAGCATGAGCGCTCAATTATGATGCCTGATAATAATAGGCTACTTTTTCTAACTGAGATTGCTCAATCACTGTGCAAATATCTATAAATTTTAGTGCAGTTACCAAAAAAACAACATTGCTCACAAATAATGACGCCCTTAAATAATGCGCAATACTTCTAAGGGTTCTAGATTGGTGCGAATTTAGTGCACTATATTGGCTGCTAGGCAGTAAAAAAGCCATATATCTCTTTTGGCATAGCCGTTGCAAAAGCAGCAATACTGAATCAGTAAACAGAAAAATAAACGTACTTATAAATAATAAAAGGTTGCCCATTATGATGAACAAGTTTTCCAAGATAGCAGGTGTTGCTGCATTAACGTTAGGGGCTGCCATTGCGCAAGCTGCTGATACTATAAAGGTGGGTGTACTTCACTCTCTATCGGGCACTATGGCCATTTCTGAAACCACATTAAAAGACACAGTTCTTATGATGGTTGAAGATCAAAATAAAAAAGGCGGCTTACTTGGCAAACAATTAGAAGCGGTAGTGGTTGATCCAGCGTCTAACTGGCCTCTATTCGCGGAGAAAACTCGCGAGCTATTAGCAAAAGAAAATGTAGATGTAATTTTTGGCTGCTGGACTTCAGTTTCTCGTAAATCAGTTTTACCAGTAATTGAAGAACTAAACGGTTTGTTATTTTACCCAGTGCAGTACGAAGGCGAAGAATCGTCTAAAAATGTTTTTTATACAGGTGCGGCTCCAAATCAACAGGCCATTCCAGCTGTTGATTACTTAATGAACCAAGGCGTTAAACGTTGGGTTCTTGCGGGAACGGATTATGTTTACCCACGTACAACTAACAAGATATTAGAAAGCTACTTAAAAGGTAAAGGCGTAGCTGAAAAAGATATTATGATTAACTACACACCATTTGGTCATAGCGATTGGCAGACAATTGTTTCTGATGTTAAAAAATTCGGCTCTACAGGCAAAAAAACCGCCGTAGTGTCAACCATTAATGGCGATGCAAACGTACCTTTCTACAAAGAACTGGCTAACCAAGGTGTTAGCTCAAGTGATATTCCCGTTGTTGCTTTCTCTGTAGGCGAAGAAGAGCTGTCTGGTTTTGATACTAAACCTCTTGTTGGTCACTTAGCGGCATGGAACTACTTTATGAGTGCTGAATCTGAAGCTAACGAAGAGTTCATTGACGCATGGCATGCATTTACTAAAGACGAAGACCGTGTCACTAACGACCCAATGGAAGCCACCTATATCGGTTTCAAAATGTGGGTTCAAGCCGTTGAAAAAGCTCAGTCAGTGGACGTTGATAAAGTACGTGCACAAATGTATGGCTTAAAAGTGGCTAACTTAACTGGCGGCACTGCGGTTATGAACACAAACCATCATTTGTCTAAGCCTGTTCTAATTGGTGAAATCCAAGAAGATGGTCAATTTGATATTGTATGGAAAACAGATGGCGAAGTAATCGGTGACGCATGGACCGATTTCCTTCCAGAAAGCAAAAACTTAATCTCTGATTGGACGGCCCCTATAAACTGCGGTAATTACAACACGGTCACTAAGACATGTGCTGGATCAGAAGCGGCCGAGTAATATAAATTTTTTAATTAATTCTTACAGCGCTATGTTGTAAGAATTAACCCTTTCAAATTTAATATTCAACAACACTATCAAATCTCATAATAATTAAAATATAATTTAGGTGACTCCATGAGTATTATAAAAACATTGCTAATTTGCGTGTTGACGCTAAGCAGTGTCATGGCGTTAAGCACAGAGACTATCTCGCAGCAAGTAATTGCAACCAGTGCTGAACCAAAAAAAGCTACTGACAGCTTTCAATCGTCAGTTAATAAATTCCCTTCTGCAAGTTATGTAGAAAAACAAAAACTTATAGATATCATTCGTGCATCGAAAAATGAACGGGCCCTAGAGCTATTTAACGGCATCCTTTCAGGTGATATATTTTATGTAAAAAAAACTAATGAAGTTGTTTATAGAGCACCTACTGAAGATCGTAAATTTTTAGTCACATCATTTTCAAGCGGTAAAGAAGTTGGCTTATTTAAAAAAAGAAAGCTTAAAAAAATAGGAATTAATAATTCACTTCGTGGTAATTTAAAAAATGCCATTGCAGAATTACAGTTATTCTCAGAAATATTAGAAGACAGAGAATTAGCCGCATTATCAATTTTAAAAACCGCAAGCAGCGATCACCAAACACTAATAAACTCAGCGTTAAAATTTGAACAAAGTAATGGAAAAGATGAATATATTATTGAGGTCTTAACCACATCTAAATCTCTTATTGATTTAAAGTCTGAAGACCCAGTTGTTCGTCTTCAAGCAATTAAATATCTTGATAAGTCATTATATGTTGAAACTCGTAATGGTTTATCTGGATTTATTGATCATGCGTTAATAAATTTTGACGATTATAATCAGGCAGAAATCACTTTAGCAAAAACTACACTAGACGATATTAATCAGTTAATGAAAATTAATGCCGTAATCGAAAATATCTATTTTGGTGTGGCGTTAGGCGCAGTGCTTTTATTGGCCGCAATTGGTTTAGCGATCACCTTTGGTGTAATGGGTGTTATCAACATGGCCCATGGCGAAATGATTATGCTGGGTGCTTATACAACCTTTGTTATTCAGCAGTTAATGCCAAATCACATTGGTCTATCGTTAGTGGTTGCTGTACCAGCTGCATTTTTAGTCAGCGGTACAGTGGGCGTATTAGTAGAGCGCAGTGTTATTCGTCATCTGTATGGCCGTCCACTAGAAACTTTGCTGGCAACGTTTGGTGTTAGCTTAATATTGCAGCAAGCGGTTCGTAGTATTTTCGGACCATTAAATCAAGATGTCGTAACACCGGATTGGATGGCAGGAACTTTTACCGTGAATGCTGGCTTAGAGCTCACCTTTAACCGTTTATATATTATTATTTTCAGCTTAATGGTATTGGTTGGTTTAGCTTTAGTGTTAAAGAAAACATTATTTGGATTGCAAATGCGGGCCGTCACCATGAACCGTCCGATGGCCAGTTCTATGGGCATTAAAACGGGTTGGGTAGACGCACTCACATTTGGCTTAGGTTCGGGAATTGCTGGAATTGCAGGTGTTGCACTAAGCCAGCTCACCAACGTAGGCCCTAATCTTGGTCAAGCTTATATTATAGATAGCTTTATGGTTGTTGTGTTTGGTGGTGTGGGTAATTTGTGGGGCACATTAGTCGGTGCAATGTCGTTAGGTATTGCTAATAAGATAATGGAACCTATGGCGGGTGCGGTATTAGCAAAAATTATTGTTCTAGTGGCCATTATATTATTTATTCAAAAGCGCCCACGTGGTTTGTTTGCCTTGAAAGGCCGAGCGGTAGAGGGTTAAATTATGAAAAATAATCAAACAATAAACGAATCGAATAAATTAAAACTGGGGCCTATGGCCACCTTATTAGTTGGCGACAAGGGTGGTCAGCGCTTAGTAATGGCACTGGTTGCTATTGCCATAATCTTTCCATTTTGTAATTTGATGTTCCCTGAAGACTCTATTTTCCATGTATCAACTTACGCTCTAACATTAACTGGTAAGTATTTGTGTTACGCATTATTAGCTTTATCGGTTGATCTAATATGGGGGTACTGCGGAATAATGAGCCTAGGTCATGGTGCATTTTTTGCGCTAGGCGGTTATGCCATGGGTATGTATTTAATGCGTCAAATTGGAGAGCGTGGTGTTTATGGCAACCCAGATCTTCCAGACTTTATGGTGTTTCTAAGTTGGGAAAACCTACCTTGGTATTGGTTTGGCTTTGACCAGTTTTGGTTTGCAATGGTAATGGTGCTGCTAATACCAGGGACGTTAGCATTTGTATTTGGTTGGCTGGCATTTCGTTCTCGTGTAACAGGGGTTTACTTTTCGATTATTACTCAGGCGTTGACGTATGCATTGATGCTGGCATTTTTTCGTAATGACATGGGCTTCGGTGGTAACAATGGTTTAACTGATTTTAAGGATATTTTAGGTTACGACTTACAAAGTGCTGAAACCCGAAGTGTGTTGTTTTTTGCATCGGCAATGGCATTGATATTTGGCTATTTAATAAGTCGTTTTATTACTAAATCTAAACTTGGACGTGTATTGGTTAGTATTCGTGATGCGGAAATGCGCACTCGATTTTTAGGTTATAAAGTTGAATATTATAAGTTATTCATCTTTATTGTGTCAGCCATGCTAGCTGGTATTGCAGGGGCATTGTATGTACCTCAAGTAGGAATCATTAATCCAGGAGAATTTACTCCAATTAATTCTATCGAAATTATTATTTGGGTGGCGATTGGTGGTCGTGGAACATTGTTTGGTGCCGTAATTGGGGCCATAGCCGTTAATTACGCAAAGACCTATTTTACAGGTGCCTTCGCCGAGCTATGGCTATTTATGTTAGGTGGTTTATTTGTATTAAGTACTTTGTATTTGCCAAAAGGCATTGTGGGTGCGGTAAAAAGTATTAAAGAAGGGAATGGAAAGATCAGTCGTCTGTATTTTTTCTTAAAAGAAAAAATTGCGTCAATTAAGGGAGGGGCGTGATCATGGCATTCGTTAGACCAAAGCATTTAGAAAATGAATTTGCACTGTATTTAGACGGCGTAAATGTAAGCTTTGATGGATTTAAAGCCATTAATAATTTATCTCTGTGTATAGAGCCAGGAGAAATGCGAGCCATCATCGGGCCAAATGGTGCAGGTAAAACCACTATGATGGACATTATTACAGGAAAGACTCGCCCAGATTCAGGCACCGTATTATTTAAAAATAATATCGACCTTACTCAGTACGATGAAGCCGAAGTGGCCAATCTTGGAATCGGTCGAAAGTTTCAAAAGCCCAGTGTGATTGAAAGCTTAACGGTGTTCGAAAACTTAGAGCTATCGCTAAAAGGTACACGGGGGGTCTTGCAAGCTTTGTTTTATAGACTAAGTCATGAAGGGCTTACTAAGATCAATGACATATTAGAATTAATAAACTTAGCTGAAAAGCGCGACGACACGGCCGCCAATCTATCTCATGGTCAAAAGCAATGGTTAGAAATTGGTATGTTAATCAGTCAAGAGCCAGAGTTATTATTAATAGATGAACCCGCTGCAGGAATGACAGACGAAGAAACCATGAAAACCGCTGAGCTATTTAAGAAGCTAGCAAAAAATCATTCGTTGGTGGTGGTCGAGCACGATATGGACTTTATTGCAGCACTAGAATGTAAAGTAACCGTATTACATGAAGGCAGTGTGTTGGCTGAAGGCTCGCTAGACACCGTGCAAAAAAATCAGAAAGTAATTGAAGTATATTTGGGGCGCTAACATGTTAGAAGTGAACAATTTAGATGTCGCTTATGGAGCAAGCCAAGCACTTTATGGTGTATCGATGCAGGCTGAGATCGGCAAAGTAACCTGTGTTTTAGGTCGAAATGGCGTAGGAAAAACCACCTTAATGAAAGCGTTGTCTGGTCACATGTCACCTAAAGCAGGAGATATATTGTGGAACGGTAAGTCTATTACCAAGCAGCCATCTTATGATCGAGCTAAAAGCGGCATTGCTTATGTTCCACAGGGTCGAGATATTTTCTCACAGCTAACGGTGGAAGAAAATTTGAAAACAGCTTTCTCAAGTTTGAAAAAGAAAGACCGTTTTATAGATGAAGAAGTGTTTGAACTGTTTCCAGTATTAAAGCAAATGCTAGGGCGTCGAGGCGGTGATTTATCGGGTGGTCAGCAGCAACAGTTGGCCATTGCCCGTGCTTTATTGCTGCGTCCAAAAATGTTGATTTTAGATGAGCCAACAGAAGGCATTCAGCCTTCAATTATAAAGGATATACAACGAGTAATTGAATTACTGCGCGAGCGTGGAAATATGGCAATTGTATTAGTAGAGCAATATTTAGACTTTGCAACCGCTTTAGCCGACGACTATATTATATTAGAGCGAGGTCGTGTGGTGTCTAAAGGTGATCAACAAAAACTTAAGACGTCTGACGATGTGCAGCGCTTACTGGCTATATAACACTGCAGTTATTTTATATATTAAATTGTATCTAACCAGATGGTTATGTATTGTTACTTTACAAATACACCTGCTATCTAAATGACTTACAAAAAATAGTGTTAAATATCATGAACAGTTTAGCTCTACAATCCCAAAATAAATTTGACGTGAAACGTTGGAAGGCTAAGTTTTCAGGGGAATTCATATCTGTTAATAACCATACACGTATGGGCCGGACGGAGCATTTTGGTCCATTAAGAGTACAGCGTCCTTTTTATCCTGAAGGCTTGGATTGCTTACATGTATATTTATTGCATCCTCCCGGTGGTTTAGTCGGTGGTGATAAGTTATCGATTGAGTTAAATGTGGCTAAAGGTGCGCACATATTAATGACCACGCCGTCTGCGGGGAAAATATATCGCAATATAAGCGGTATAAAACAAGGGCAGCATGTGGACATACAAGTTGCCGATAACGCCATCGTTGAATATCTTCCGCAAGAAAATATTATATTTAATAACGCTGACGCTGAATTAATTACGAAAGTAAATATAACAGGAAATGGAATTTATATTGGCTGGGAAATAACCTGTCTAGGGAGAATAGAAAGCGATGATCTATTTACTCAAGGTGGATTACAGCAATCACTGACCGTTCATAAAGATGGCAAGCCGTTATTTTTAGATCGCCTGTCGTTAGTAGCGCCTTCAGAGTTACAAACTGGCAAGGCTGGTTTTCAGAACAAAATAGTATTTGGAACCTTCATTATTAACAGTGATATTGTCAACACACAGTGCGCTGACCAGTTGGCTCAGTGGCAACAAACAACCAATACTTTAATAGCGCCTTCAACGGTGGCCATTACCCAAAAGCCCGGTGTTTTTATTGCACGAATTCTGGGTGATAAAGCCGAGTGTGCTCGAGATACATTCGAAAGTCTTTGGGCATTGTTGCGACCAAAGGTCATTAATAAGCAAGCATGTGCCCCAAGAATTTGGCGCACATAAATAATCAAACATCTTAAACAGATTAACCACACTGTTAAGCGATTAAGTATAAGGAACGCTTCATGGAACTTTCGCCAAGAGAAAAAGACAAGCTACTGTTATTTGTAGCATCAGAACTAGCACAAAAGCGTTTAAATCGTGGTGTAAAGCTCAATTACCCAGAATGCATAGCTCTGATAAGTGCCTTTATTATGGAAGGAGCCAGAGACGGAGAAACAGTGGCCCACCTAATGAATACTGGTCGCCAAGTACTTAGCCGTGATCAGGTAATGGATGGCATTCCAGAAATGATTCATGACATTCAGGTAGAGGCCACGTTCCCAGATGGAACCAAGTTGGTAACGGTTCACAACCCGATAGCATAAAAAGTCCTAATTTAATTACATACGAATACAATGGAGGGCTCATGATTCCAGGTGAAATTATTTACGCAGAAGGCGACATCGAGATTAATGTAGGCCGTAAAACGTTAACGATCGAAGTAGCCAATATTGGTGACAGACCCATCCAAGTGGGCAGTCATTATCATTTTTATGAAGTAAATCCATCCCTTACATTTGATAAAGAACAAACAAAAGGTTTTCGTTTAAATATTGCTGCGGGAACCGCAGTACGTTTTGAGCCAGGCCAAACACGAACAGTGGAATTGGTTGAATATGCCGGACGTAAAGAAATTTATGGTTTCCGTGGCGAAATCCAAGGCAAACTTTAGGCGTCGGAGTTTGCCTGCGATACCAAAAATCTAATCTAATTTAAATTAAAATCGCGCACAAGTATCATGTCCGCGAACAAAGAAAGTGCATTAGCTGCGCTCTTGCAAAGTGTTTTGGAGATAGGAATGGCAAAAATAAATCGTAAAGCCTATGTAGACATGTATGGCTTGACCGTTGGCGACAAGGTTCGCTTAGGCGACACAGAATTATTCATATCACCTGAAAAAGACTACACCGTTTACGGCGACGAAGTTAAATTTGGCGGCGGAAAAGTGATTCGAGACGGCATGGGTCAAAGTCAGGCGCTCAGTAAATTCGTTGCTGACACAGTGATCACCAATGCACTGATCCTAGATTATTGGGGCATTGTAAAAGCCGATGTAGCCATTAAAGGTGGCCGCATTGCTGCCATTGGTAAAGCGGGTAACCCAGACACCCAAGAAGGTGTGACCATCGAAGTGGGTCCTGGTACCGAAGTGATCGCGGGCGAAGGGCAAATCCTAACCCCTGGTGGTGTCGATGCGCACATTCATTTTATTTGCCCTCAGCAAATAGAAGAGGCATTAATGAGTGGCGTAACCACCATGCTAGGCGGAGGCACGGGTCCTGCAACAGGAACCAATGCAACAACCTGCACACCTGGGCCTTGGCACATTGGTAAAATGCTGCAAGCAGTTGAAGACCTACCTATGAACATTGGGTTTTTAGGTAAGGGCAACGCCAGTCTGCCAGGCCCATTAATTGAGCAAGTTGAAGCCGGTGCCATGGGTTTAAAACTTCATGAAGATTGGGGCACTACACCGGCGTCTATTGATTGCTGTTTGACGGTTGCTGACGAGCAAGATGTACAGGTGGCTATTCATACTGACACATTAAATGAGTCGGGTTTTGTAGAAGATACCTTAGCGGCATTTAAAGGTCGGACTATTCATACTTACCATACTGAAGGTGCTGGTGGTGGTCATGCGCCAGACATCATTAAGGCGGCTGGTGAGCCAAATGTATTGCCTTCGTCAACCAATCCAACGCGTCCTTACACGGTAAATACCGTGGACGAACACTTGGATATGTTAATGGTATGTCATCATTTAGACCCAAACATTCCAGAAGATGTGGCCTTTGCCGATTCACGTATTCGTCGTGAAACCATTGCCGCAGAAGATATTCTCCATGATTTAGGCTGCTTCAGTATGATTTCGTCAGACTCTCAAGCCATGGGTCGAGTAGGCGAAGTCATTACACGTACTTGGCAAACGGCCCATAAAATGAAAGTACAGCGCGGTGCACTACCAGAAGATACAGAGGGCCATGATAATTTCCGCTGCAAACGATATATCGCTAAGTATGCCATAAATCCGGCTATTACCATGGGTGTGTCACACGAAGTAGGTTCTATTGAGGTGGGTAAGTTAGCCGATTTGGTTTTATGGAAGCCAATGTTTTTTGGCACCAAACCTTCGTTAATTATAAAAGGTGGAATGATTGCAGGCGCACCTATGGGCGATCCAAATGCATCTATTCCTACGCCTCAGCCAGTACATTACCGAATGATGTTTGGCTCTATGGGCAAAGCGGTTCATGAAACTAGTATCAGTTTTGTGTCTCAAAGTTCTTTGGACAAGGGAACGCTTGAGCACCTAGGTTTGAAAAAACAACTCTGTGCTGTGAAAAATACGCGTAAACTTACTAAGTCAGATATGAAGTTAAATGACTATCAGCCTAAGTTAGAAGTTGACCCACAAACATACGTGGTTAAAGCTGATGGAGTTGAATTAACCTGCGAGCCGGCAGAAGTATTGCCCATGGCACAGCGCTATTATTTATTTTAATTGAAATTTACGGGTCGCGTTAATGCGCGACTCCTACTGGTTTGATGTTATATAAAAAATGAAAATATTTACAAAAATTTTAGCAACTGACTTACCGCCAGAAACAAACAGTGAAACCATCAGTTTAAATTTTGATGATCGTAAGCGTGGACGTTTAAAATTGGTAACAGATAACGGAAATGATGCTGGCATTCAAATTGTACGAGGTCAGGTACTGCGTCACGGCACGGTGCTGTCTACCGAGCAAGGTGAGTATTTAACCGTATTAGCATTAAACGAGTCGGTTGCTACCGCGTATGTTAAGGACGCAACCTTGTTTGCCCGCGGTTGTTATCATTTAGGTAATCGCCATGTACCACTGCAAATCGGTGAAGGTTTTTTACGTTTCCAAAAAGATTACGTGTTAGAAGATATGCTGCATGGTTTGGGCATTCACGTGGAACATGAACTTGCGCCGTTTGAACCAGAGAATGGGGCTTACGCTCCTGGTACGGGTGGACACCATCATCATGGTGAAAGTGACGATCATTCTCATGACGAAGATTCGGGTCATGGCCACAGTCATTAATTTATCGGCAGAGCCACCGGCAAAGGAACAGCAAGCTTCGTCTATTCGCTTGTTGTCTTTATTGCATTTATCCAGCCCTGCATTACCTGTGGGTGCGTTTGCGTACTCACAAGGTCTTGAATATGCACTCGACATTGGCTGGTGCAAAAACAGAGAAGATGTTCACCACTGGATTTCTGACAATTTGAAATTTGGCTTGGGCCAGTTAGATCTACCTATTTACATAAGAATATTTAAAGCTTGGCAACAGCTAGATGCTGACAGCATTCAATATTGGAACGATACCCTGTTAGCTTTTCGTGAAACCAAAGAATTATATTTAGAAGATACTCAAGTGGGCAGTGCTTACGTGCAATGGCATTTAGGGCAAGACCCTAAAAGACAAACACAGTTAGATTTATGTAACACTCCCACGGTAGTCACCATGGGTGCATTAGCAGCGGTACTCACCAATATAAATATTGAAAACGCTTTGTTAGGGTTTGTATGGAGCTGGGCTGAAAATCAAATTACCTGTGCTAGTAAGGCCATGCCCATGGGACAAACAGACGCACAAAAAACATTACAAAGCTTAATACCTGAAATGGCAAAGGCATGTGAACAAGCGGTATCCATTAAAGACCATGATATTGGCACCAGCCTTGTGGGCACGGCTATGGCATCGGCATTACACGAACAACAGTATTCACGATTATTTAGATCATAAAAATTAATGTAGGAGCCCACCCCGTGGGCGAATGGGAAGTAACATGACAAAACAAGTTTTAAGAGTCGGCGTTGGTGGCCCAGTAGGATCAGGTAAAACCGCACTACTAGAAAAAGTATGCCGCACCATGCGTGACCATTACAATATTGCAGTGGTAACCAACGACATTTATACCAAAGAAGACGCGCAATTTTTAGTCCGCAATGAAGCGTTAGCCGAAGACAGAATCTTGGGTGTTGAAACCGGCGGTTGTCCACACACGGCCATTCGTGAAGACGCGTCGATGAATTTGGCGGCGGTAAAAGAACTGCAAGACCGTCATCAAGGTTTAGAAATGGTGATGGTAGAAAGTGGCGGAGATAATTTATCAGCCACATTCAGCCCAGAATTATCAGACTTAACGTTATACGTTATTGACGTATGCGCGGGTGATAAAATTCCTCGTAAAGGTGGGCCTGGTATTACTAAATCTGATTTATTAATTATTAATAAAGTGGATATTGCTGAGCATGTGGGCGCCTCGCTAGAAATCATGGATCGTGATACTCGCAAAATGCGTGGTGATCGTCCGTTTGTTTTGGCCAATGTTGAAAGCACTAAGGGCATAGCTGAAATCATTAATTTTATTATTGAATTTGGCATGTTAGAAAAACGTGACAGCATTCAGCCAGCGTTGAAAAAAATGGTTCCGGCACATAAAGTATCTGATACAGCCGAAATTCATTCGTCACGATCTTTATAAAATTAATCGATCGGATAGACGATCATGGGAGTATTTAAATGAAATATTTAATTGGTTTGTTAGCCGTGTTGACGCCTGCTTTAGGTCTTGCCCACAGTGGCCATGATAATATTGTGATGTCAGTGTCCACCATAAGTAACAGTATGACCGCTGGATTTTTACATCCATTATTAGGTTTAGATCACTTACTGTCTTTAGTTGCAGTGGGTATTTTAGCGTCTAGGTTAAACGGCAAGCACCGTTATTTAATTCCTATTGGCTTTGTATCGCTTATGCTGATTGGTTTTTTTACGGCTCATGCAGGCATTCATATGGTGTCGACGGGTTCCGTTGAAATGCTAATAACGTTGTCGCTTGCAGTGGCCGCTTTGCTGGTATTGGCTGGTAAGCTATTACAGGTTAATAATTCATTCAATGTTATTTTTGCGTGGGTGTTAACGACCTTTGCTTCTATACATGGAATGGCTCACGGCTTAGAAGTACCTGCTGGGGCAAGTGCCACTATGTTCGCACTTGGCTTTGCATTGGCATGTTTAACAACTATTAGCGTAACTATCATAAGCACCAGGTTGATCGCTCCTGTGGAACACCAACAAGCATCCTAACAAGCTATAAATAGATTGGCGCACAGCCTTTATTTAGGCTGTGCGCCTTTTTAAAGTCGTTAGATCTTTCTGTTCAAGCCACCTAGTTAAAAAATCTAAGCAATTGCTCAAATCACGTGCATTTAATAACCTTAGTAAATCAAGGTGCTTTATTGCAGGGCGAAATTACGTTCAGTTATCTCTATAAAATCAATTAAATCTGTTAAACCGATTGTTAATGTAATCTTTTATCCTTTTTTGGCTAGAACAGTCTAAGCCTGTGGTTTTTGATTTGTTTTTGATTTGTTTTTGACTTGTTGCAAATTGGTGCTTTTATTAAAAAACAGTTCTATTCCGCACTTTATGCGGGCATTAAAGGGTTGTGCGCTACAAATTGGTGCTGCTTAAGTTTACTTAAAGAACGCTAAAATCACTTCGAATGCCCATAGATACTGGGTTTTTAAAAGTTGGCATTAGCATTGCTATAACTGTTTAAGAATTAAATTTAACAAAAACAAGTGCGCTAAAGCCGAGCAAGCATCCATTGCAACGCTTTTAAAACGGGTCAAAAGCCTTGCGCTAATAATTAACAACAATAAAACTTAATACTAAACCTTTATAGGGAAAACTCTTAAATGAAAACTTTATCTAAAGCAATCGCTCTAGCAAGTCTTGTATCAGCCACCGCTCTAACAGCTAACGTTGCTAATGCAGAAGTTTCTGCTTCTGCAAATATCGCAAGTGCTTATTTATGGCGTGGACAAGATCTAGGCGAAGGTAATGCAGCAATGTCTGGTAGCCTAGACTACGCAAATGCGTCTGGTTTATACGCAGGTATTTGGGCTTCATCTGGCGACGTAACAGGTTCAGAAACTGATTTATATGTTGGTTTTTCAGGTGAAGCTGGCACTATCACTTATGATGTTAGCTACTGGACTTACTTATACGAAGGCGAAGACGATATTGATCAGTTGGCCGAAGTTATCCTAGGCGTTTCAGCTGGTTCATACTCTGCAAGCGTATACATTCCAACTGATTCTGATGCTGACTACACTTATGTAACTCTTGGTTTAGAAATGGGCGATTACGGTTTCAATCTAGGTAACCAATCTGGTACAGACGCGGGTGACTACACTCACCTTGACGTTACATATGCTTATAATGATAAGTTAGCCTTCACCTACAGCCAAGTTGTTGCTGAAGATACTGATGATACATACGACATGGGCGGTACGTTTGTAGTTTCTTACAGCCTTCCAATCGAATAATTTTATAAATAATTAACGTAACACTGGGCTCTATGCCCAGTTTTACTTCCCACTCAATAAAGGAGTTTGATATGAAATTGGTTACTGCCGTTATCAAGCCATTCAAGTTAGACGATGTGCGTGAAGCACTGTCTGAGATTGGCGTTCAAGGTATTACCGT
>JBLHVV010000002.1:0-68068 GCA_047628755.1 Crocinitomicaceae bacterium
AGAGAAAGCAGGTCGTCACCCCCGAGGTATTAATCGGGGGCCTAACTATATTGCCTGTGTAAGCTCAATCACTTCATAATCATGTGTTATTTCAACGCCAGCTGCTTCTAACATGATACTGGCCGAGCAATATTTTTCGGCCGACAATGACACTGCCCTACTCACCTGTGCTTCTTTTAATTTGTAGCCCTTCACGATGAAATGCAAATGTATTTTAGTGAATACACTGGGAACAGTATCCGCTCTCTCAGCCTCAACCTCGGCAACACAATCTACCACATTCTGACGCGACTTCTTTAAGATGCTCATCACGTCGAAACTGCTGCATCCACCTAAGCCCATTAACACCATTTCCATTGGGCGCACACCAAGATTACGGCCTCCATGGTCTTCAGGTCCGTCCATAATTATAGAGTGCCCACTGCCAGATTCAGCAAGAAACATGGCATCTTGAACCCATTTAATACGTGTTTTCATAATAACGCTCAAAGATAAAAACAGCACATTACCACATTCCTAGCCTCTAATAGAACAATTGCCATGAACACTCATGTAATAAAGAATGAGACGAAGTACGACGTAGTTCCCAAAACAGAACAATATTGGAATAAAATAACACTGTTCTGATGAAGGTTATTAACCTATTCTTTAAAAAGGGTGCATAATAATGATGCATTTAATACTTAACATAATAATGACTTGATGAGTTGATGGTTTAAATATGATTTCAGGGCTACGTACAGACAGGCACAAGCATTTAGACTATTTTTTGTCCCAGTGTCACCGTCGTCGCTATCCAGCACGCAGCACCATTATTTATGCAGGAGACAAAAGCGACTCGCTTTTCTATATTACGAAAGGGTCTGTTACCGTTATTATTGAAGATGATGACGGCCGTGAAATGATTATGGCTTACCTCAACGAAGGTGACTTCTTTGGAGAGATGGGATTATTTGACGAAGTAAGTCCTCGAAGCGCCTGGATCAAGGCCAAAATTGAATGCGAAGTTGCTGAAATTAGCTACAGTAAATTCCGTGAAATTAGCGGTCAAGATCCTAGAATTTTATACTTTATTGGCGAACAAATGGCCACCCGCTTACGAAAAACCACGCGTAAAGTAGGGGATTTAGCATTTCTTGACGTGACAGGTCGTGTGGCCAGAACATTATTGGATTTAAGCCAAGAGCCTGATGCAATGACCCACCCCGACGGCATGCAAATTAAAATTACTCGCCAAGAAATTGGCCGTATTGTAGGGTGTAGCCGCGAAATGGTTGGCCGCGTATTAAAAGCACTAGAAGAACAAGGATTGGTAAACGTTAAAGGTAAAACAATGGTGGTATATGGAGCACGTCAAGCCGCTACACTACCTAGTCGTAAAGGGATTTCGTAAACTCATTAGCCACAATAGGTAAGTAACCAGCGCCTAAATACCCTTAAATAACGGCGCTTAGTATTATAGCTTACCCCAGCCTTTTTACCTCACACCCCCCACAATATACTTGGTAAAACTTGCCACTTACAACTTCTGATTAAAACTCTCATACCCAGCCCGTAATCAATGTCTATACTGTTAAAGGTTGTTATGCACTTGGCAGGAATATGGAAGATTCGATATTTGCGAAAGAATCGTCGCAAAACAAAAATTTGCTTCAAGCTATGACTCCATGGCATATATTAGTAATTGATGATGAGCCTGGTGTTCATCAAGTTACAGAAATGGTATTTAGGGGCTTTAAGTTTGATGGTCGCCCATTAAAAATTAGCAACGCCTACAGCGCTGAAGCTGGTCGGGAGATAATGGAGACATGCGACGATGTGGCACTGGCCATCATTGATGTTGTTATGGAAACTGACGATGCAGGGTTAAATCTTGTTCGATATATCCGTGAAGATCTTAAAAATCACTACACCCGCCTCGTATTACGAACTGGCCAACCAGGCCAAGCTCCTGAAGAGAAAATCATAATAAATTATGATGTAGATGATTATAAGGATAAAACTGAGCTCACCAGTAATAAGTTAATAACGTTGCTTTATGCGACATTACGGTCATACCGCAGTATCTGTACTATTGATAAACATAGACGCAGCTTAGAACAGGTTATTTTATCCTCTGCAGAGATTTTTGAAGCAAATTCAATAAGCACCTTTGCATCAGCTGTTTTAGAACAAATTTGTACTCTACTGAATTTAAAAGACGCTATATTTTATTGCGCTAGTTTAAATGAAGACTTAGTAGAAATAGAAAACTATCAAGTATTGGCTGCCACCGGCACTATGTCCAAGTATCAAACAAAGACTAAGCATCAACTACCCACCCATGTATTAAAATCATTCGACAAAGCACATGAAGAAAAACAGTCATTTATACAAGGTGATTGTTACACTGGATATTTTACCACTAGCCACGGTAGTGAGAACTTATTATTTGTTTCTATGGAACAAGAACTTTCAGAAATAGATCATCAATTACTTGATATCTATGCTAACAACGTTGCTATAACGTATGAAAACTTATTGCTCAATGATGAGATTATCGATACCCAAAAAGAACTGGCCTATATTTTAGGTGAAGCGGTTGAACAGCGTTCAAAAGAAACAGGTAGCCACGTAAGACGCGTTGCTATGTATAGCTATTTACTGGCTAAGCATAGTGGATTGAATGAAACAGATGCTCACACAATTAAACTAGCCAGCCCTTTGCACGACGTAGGGAAAATAGCGATACCAGATAAAATACTGAAAAAACCTGGTAAGTTTAACCATGACGAATGGGAAATAATGAAGTCTCATGCACAGATTGGAGCTGACCTTTTGTCTAATAGCGATAATAAGGTTATTAGTATGGGTAAAATAATTGCAGGTCAGCACCATGAACGTTGGGAAGGTGGGGGCTATCCTAAAAATTTGAAAGGAGAAGAAATCCATATTGCAGGCCGGATTACTGCATTAGCAGATGTATTTGACGCACTTGGTTGCAAACGCTGCTATAAAGATCCTTGGCCGTTAGAAGATATTTTAGCTGAGATAAACCAACAAAAAGGTAAGCACTTTGATCCAGTCTTAGTTGATCTTTTAAATGAACACATTGATGAATT
Source organism: Crocinitomicaceae bacterium (assembly GCA_047628755.1). Lineage (GTDB taxonomy): Bacteria > Pseudomonadota > Gammaproteobacteria > Pseudomonadales > Oceanobacteraceae > Bermanella. Next base: position 3,102 of record JBLHVV010000002.1, read on the forward strand.
TTTGAAAATCAGAGAAGAGTTCCCCGAGCAATAAAAACAACTCTAACTAATTAAAAAACGCCAATATAATAAATATATTTTGGCGTTTGTTATTGCTGTTATTAAAAATAATAACTACCTGAAAAATAATTTATTTAATTCAATACCCGGATCATCGGCACGCATAAATACTTCACCGACTAAAAATGCATTGACATTCTTGTCGCGCATAATCTTTACGTCTTCAATTCCCATAATACCACTTTCAGTTACCATCAAAGTGTCTTTAGGCACATAAGGTAATAAATTGAAGGTGGTATCCAAAGTTAGATCGAATGTATGCAGGTTACGATTATTAATACCCAATAATGGTGAAGGCAGATCTATAGCTCGCTCAAATTCTTGCTGATCATGGGTTTCAACTAAAACGTCCATTCCAAGCTCAAGCGCACAAGCATTAAGCTCAGACATTTGTTTATCACTTAACGCCGCCACAATCAGTAAGATACAGTCAGCTCCTAATGCACGAGCTTCGACCACCTGATAAGGATCAACCATAAAGTCTTTTCTTAACACCGGTAAAGAACATGCGTTTCTAGCTTGCTTCAAATATTCATCAGACCCTTGAAAGTAATCAACGTCGGTTAAAACTGAAAGACAAGCTGCTCCACCTTTTTCATAAGATAAGGCGATTTCTGCGGGTAAAAAATTTTCACGCAATACACCTTTACTAGGTGATGCTTTTTTAATTTCAGCAATAACTGCAGGTAAACCCGCTGCGATTTTCTTTTCTAGCGAAGCCTTAAAGCCGCGAACTGTGTCAGCCTCTTTTGCTAAGGCTGAAAGCTGGTTAATAGAAACCAAAGCAGAGCGTTCTTTCACTTCCTGCCACTTGCGGTCTATTATCTTTTTTAATATTGTTGGTGTATTCATGTTCTTCACTTTAATCCGCTAACACTTGAGTAAATGCGACCAGTTCATTTAATTTTTCAAGAGCTAAACCTGTACTAATAGCGTCTTCTGCCATTGCAACACCTTCAGCTAAAGTAGACGCCAAATTTGAAGCATAGATAGCAGCACCAGCATTTAATGCAATTAAGTCTGCTGCTTTTATACCTGATGCCGTTTCACATTTGCCTAAAGCATCTTTGATTAACGCTAAACTTTGTTTAGCGTTTTCAACCGATAAGCCGTCAAGGTTTTGTGTTTTGATATTAAAATCTTCTGGGCTCACTTCATAAACAATCACTTTTCCATCTTTTAATTCGGCAACCGTTGAAGGACCTGACAAGGTTATTTCATCCAAGCCGTCATGGGCATGAACAACTAATACATGCTCTGAACCTAAGCGACCTAATACTTCTGCTAATGGCTTGCATAATTCCTTGCTGAACACACCCAAAACTTGATTAGGCACACCAGCGGGGTTTGTGATTGGACCTAGCATATTAAAGATTGTGCGCATGGCTAATTCTTTACGAGGACCAATGGCATGCTTCATAGCACTATGGTGAGCTGGAGCAAACATAAAGCCTACTCCAATATCTTCCACTGCACGAGACACTTGCTCGGCGGTTAACGATAGGTTGACTCCTGCCTCTTCTAAAACGTCTGCGCTGCCAGTTGATGAGGAAACACTTCGGTTACCATGCTTGGCTACTTGCCCCCCTGCTGCTGCCACAACAAATGCTGCTGCCGTAGATACATTAAAAATATTAGCGCCATCGCCACCCGTGCCACAGGTATCTACTAGGTTATCACCCCTGACTTTGACTTTAGTAGCCAGCTTACGCATAACCCGTGCGGCACCTGTTATCTCATCAATAGTTTCGCCTTTCATGCGAAGTGCAACTAAAAAACCACCAATTTGAGCATCGGTGGCACCGCCTGTCATTATAATTTCCATTACAGAAGCCATTTGCTCCTCTGTTAAATCTTGCCTGGCAACAACTGCATTAAGCGCTTGCTTCATTTCCATTGTTGGTACCCTTATTGTTTTAATTTTAGAGAGTTATTTTTAAAAAGTTATTTAACAGATCATGGCCATGCTGAGACAGTATTGACTCAGGGTGAAACTGTACACCCTGGATGGCCAAGGTTTTATGCTGTACACCCATAATCTCTTCAATGCTGCCGTCTTGGTTTTCAGTCCATGCTGTAACCTCAAGGCAATCTGGTAAAGTGTTTTTATCGATCACTAATGAATGGTAGCGAGTAGCCGTAAATGGATGAGATAAATCTTTAAATACACCTTTATCTTGGTGGTGCATTTCGCTGGTTTTACCATGCATAACTTGCCCTGCACGCACTATATTGCCACCAAATGCTTGAGCAATACTTTGATGCCCAAGACAAATGCCTAAAATAGGTAACTTACCTGCAAAGTGTTTAATAGCAGCCACTGATATACCTGCTTCGCTAGGTGTACAGGGCCCTGGGCTTATTACTATGCGTTCTGGATTTAACGCTTCAATTTCTTCAATGGTAATTTCGTCGTTTCTCACTACTTTTACATCGGCACCTAGCTCACCTAAGTACTGAACTACGTTGTATGTAAAGGAATCGTAATTATCGATCATTAATAACATTATGATTTACCTTCAGCATTAACATTTTTAGGCATAGCTTGAATCATGCTCTTCAATTCTTTAATTTCTTGCTGTAATTCTGACAGCGTTGGTTCGGTGTTATGTTCGGCGTCTTCTTTGGCGTTCTCTTTCTCGATTACACTTACTACAATACCAATGACCATATTTAAAAAAGCGAATGCGGTTAAAAATATAAAGGTTAAAAAGTAAATCCAACTCAGACCATATACCGCCATAGTCTCATACATTACATCGGTCCAATCTTCAAACGTCATCACTCTGAATAAAGTTAATAACGAGATAGAAATATCTCCCCATAAAACAGGATTAATGTGAGCAAATAAGGTGGAACCTATGGCCGCGTAGATATAAAAAATAATAAACATTAACAACATCACATAGCCTAGCTGCGGCAATGCTTTTAACAATGAGTTAAGTAGTACACGTAACTCGGGAATAATTGAGATCATTCTCAATACTCTAAAAATACGCAGTAAACGCCCGATGAACGCCATATCACTTTCTTCTACTGGTATTAAGCTAGCAACTACAATTATCGTATCAAAAATATTCCACGGATTTTTAAAAAAATTTCGCTTATGCTCTTCGCCAATAAAACGAATAGTAAGCTCAACTAAAAAAATCACGGTAATAAAGACATCTAACCAAGAAACAAGCGTCAACATTATCGGTGGTAAATCGTAAGTCTTTGCTCCGACAACAATAGCCGAAAACAAAATAACTGAGACAACAAACAGCTCAAACGCTTTATTGCTGCGCAAGCCTTGAAATCTCTGCTGTAAACTTAAAGTATTCATGGCTAATTATCCAAACCTGACTCGGCCATAGCAACAGCTTTAAAAATAGCCCGACCTTTGTTCATAGTTTCTTTCCATTCCAGACGAGGCACGCTGTCGGCCACAACTCCAGCACCTGCTTGAACATAAAGTTTACCGTTTTTAATCACTGCGGTACGGATCGCGATAGCGGTATCCATATTGCCATTCCAGCCTAAATAACCCACTGCCCCACCATAAATACCCCGCTTAACAGGCTCTAATGCGTCTATGATTTCCATAGCTCGGATTTTAGGTGCGCCACTTAAAGTGCCTGCAGGATGAGCTGCTCTTAAAATGTCCATAGCTGTCATACCTGGCTTGGCTTTACCTTCAACATTACTCACAATGTGCATGACATGACTGTAGCGCTCAACCACCATTTGGTCACTTAACTTAACTTCACCAATTTCACTCACACGACCTACGTCGTTGCGGCCAAGATCGATGAGCATTAAGTGCTCAGCAATTTCTTTAGGGTCAGACAATAATTCTTTTTCTAAAGCGAGATCTTGTTCTGGGGTTTCACCACGGTATCGAGTGCCCGCAATTGGACGAACAGTGATTATGCCATCTTCAAAACGAGCTAGAATTTCTGGGCTTGAACCCACTACTTGGTGATCCCCAAGATCCATAAAATACATGTATGGACTTGGGTTTAAGGTTCGTAATGCACGATATAAATTAATTGGCTCGGCATGAAAATCTACCGTCATGCGTTGGCTCACTACACATTGCATAATGTCACCGGCCAATACAAAGTTTTTAATTTTATCAACAGCGTTTAAAAACTTGGCTTCACCGAAACCAGAAACAAAATCACTTTCAGGCACGGTTCTAGGTTTGATTAACGGCTGGCCAATTTGTCCTTGATAAGGACGTCGTAATAAGCCACGCATAATTGTAATTTTACGCTTGGCTTTTTCTAGTGCATTAGTCTCTGAAGGATTCGCTAATACTATAAAAAATAACTTACCACTTAGATTATCAAACACCATGATTTCTTCACTTTGCATCAGCAAAATATCAGGATTTCCTATTTCGTCTGGTGGACAGCTGTCTGCCAAACGTTTTTCTACATAACGGACTACGTCGTAGCCAAAATAGCCCACTAAGCCACCATCAAATTTTGGCAAGCCTTCAATGGGTGCAACATTAAATTGCGCCTGATAGTCGGCAACATAATCTAGAGGATCTTCAACTTCTATTTGCTCAACCTCTACGCCGCCTTCTTCAACTGTCACTGTATGCTGATTAACCTTTATAACCTTATGACAAGGTAAGCCAATCATGCTGTAACGAGCCCATTTTTCACCACCCTGAACAGATTCAAGTAAATACGAATAACGGCCTTGAGCCACTTTAAGATAGGCACTTAATGGCGTATCTAAATCGGCAAGTACTTCGTGAAAAACAGGTATTCGGTTATATCCCTGCTTTGACAGCTCAGAAAAAAATGCTGGTGTCATGATGTAATCCTAAAAAACAAATATTGAAATAAACGGAGGTACATAACGATAGAACGCAAAAAGAGCGTATCGCAAACGTGGGACGTGTACTGCTATAGCCATCGCTTAACATGAAGACTTATATTGAACCGTATACGGCAAACTCGTGCTCTCACCCGCTTAATTCCTGCATATAAAAATAATTGATCACTATACCAGTGAACGTATAAGCCTAAAAGGATATACACGGGATATTGAGCTATATTTAGTTATAGAATAGGTGAAATTATGAATGCTCATGGTCATTTTGACATATGGTTAGATAATCGGGTGGTTTTAGCTAATCTGGAGGGCCAGTGGAATGAAGAAATGGCGTTAATTTTTGCAGAGTCATTCAAAAAAGCAGCTGAGCCATTGTTAGGGGAAGATTGGGCTCACATTGTTTATTTAGATGAATGGAGGCTGGGTGTACCTGAGTTTGAGCCCATTATTATTGATTTGGTGAACTTTTGTATTGAGAATGGATTAACTCATTACGCTCAGGTTTATTGTTCAAGTACGCTAAAGAAATATCAAATTAAACGTGTAGCTAAAAAAACATTGGCAAACTCAATTCTAAAAAGCAGAGAGTTTACTAATAAAGACGAAGCATTTGCTTGGCTACGCGAGGGAGGATACTCTATAGATGAAGAGGAATCTTCCCCACCAAAAGATTAAGTAAGGAGATACCTTGAGTAGACATAAAACAAAGGTTAATTTTTTTTCAGCCTTACTTAGCATCATGGCTGGAGCTATTGGCATACAAAAGCGCGAGAACATGGAACGTGACTTAAACTCTACCAATCCTTTAGTTTATGTAGCTGCGGCTTTGCTGTTCTTAGTAATATTCATTGGATCGGTTGTTTTTGTAGTCGCTATGGTGGTTCCTAAGGGCTAGATAAGAGCCTAATGGAGTCATTAGCCTCCGATATAAGTATGAAGAACGTCCATCTAAGTTCTTAATTGACGTTATTACAGATACCAAATACCCCTCTATAGTTACACTCAATTACACAGTAGCACCCTAAAATTGGTTAATATATAGCCTATCTCGCTCTAAACTAGGCCTAGTTCCATGATATTTAAACCATGAAAAAGTTATTGAGCTGTTGCTCTGTAGTTAATAAAGAAACAGTGAGCCTTATACCCGCAAACTTTCAGTTTCAACCGGGTAAGCCTCTTTCTGCCTTCGAGGCAGGCATTTATTGGCTGCAAGAAAGTGAAGCTAACGTAAGCCTTACTTCTGACAATAAGTCTACGCAGTATTTTGGCAAGTACGATGATAGAGATGGATACTTGACGTCTCTCGATCAAGCTTATCGGCTTGGCAAGCAAATTATCAGCACTTACGACTTCGGCTTAAATATCAGCGAAGTCGTGCAGGTGCAAATCGATATTTTTCAAACTCCTGTGTTTGAATTATTCTCTCAGGACTTAAAATTTAGCTGGGGCAAGGGCTCTAACTGGCGCCAATATGAAAGCGTGGCTGATGACTGGGTAGAAGTTCAATATCCAGACCAAGCTATCTCTAGCAAAAATGTTTTAAGACCAATGAAACGCAAGGTGTTATTACATCAGCACACTGTTTTTAACTCAGAGACAACCAGTACAAAACACTTAGACCTAGTTAAGAAATTTAAAGAAGAATGGAGTGTAATAGCTGCTGAGCAGCCTAAGTATTCAAAAATCCGTAAGTAAAACGCTGGTTGCCACCGTAATCTTTACCTGAACCAACACCATAGTATCCAGCTGACTTTAGCTTTTTTTGTACGCCGTCAGCTTGCTGCCAACCATGCTCCATTAACAAAGTACCATTTGGTGTTAAAAAAGCTTTGGCTTGATCTGCAATCAAAAATAAATCTGCAAAACCTTCGTCATCAGAAACTAAAGCTGTTTTTGGTTCAAAGCGAACGTCTCCTTGTTCAAGATGGAAATCTTGTTTATCGATATACGGCGGATTACTTACTATTAAATCAAACTTCAAGTGACTTGAAACCTGATCGAACCAGCTACTTTGAATAAAGCGTGCATTGTTAATATTGTTACGCTGCCGATTCTCTTCAGCCAATGCAACGGCTTTATCAATGAGATCTAAGCCAAGGATTTGAGCATTTGGCAGTTCAGATGCTAGCGCCAAAGCAAGTGCCCCTGTACCCGTTCCTAAATCTAAAATAGACATTGGTTTAAAGTTTTGCTCTAAAACCCATTCAACTAATGACTCTGTATCAGCTCGGGGGATTAACGTTTCTGGTGACACGTTTAAATCTAAGTCCCAAAAACCTTGGGTACCAATAATATATGCTACTGGCTCACCATTTTTACGCCGAGCTATTAATTCCATAAAGTGTGTTTGCTGAGCTTTATTTAATAACTGATCGGGGTGGGTGAATAAAATATTACGGTGCTCAGCCATCACAAACAATAGAATCAACTCACAATCTAACTTTGGAGTGTCGGAACCTTTAAGCTCGTTGGCACCCCTTGTGATTGCGTATTTTAATGTCATAGGGTTTAGAGCATGCATAGTTGCTTCAATATTGAATGAGTTAAAATTAGTCAGCGCCCATAGAAGCTAACAGATCAGCTTGATGTTCCAATATTAATGGCTTAACTACCATATCCATATCCCCTTCAATTAACTCGCTTAACTTGTACAAAGTTAAGTTGATGCGATGATCACTCATACGGCCCTGTGGATAATTGTAAGTACGGATGCGCTCTGAGCGATCTCCTGAACCTACCAAGTTTTTACGCTCTTCAGCTTGCTCAGCTTGCGCTTTTTGAGTAACGGCATCGTTTAAACGGGTTGCAAGTATCGACATAGCACGGGCGCGATTTTTATGCTGTGAACGTTCATCTTGGCATTCCACCACCATACCGGTTGGTAAATGCGTAAGACGAATGGCAGAATCGGTTTTGTTTACGTGCTGACCGCCTGAGCCGCTTGCACGGAAGGTATCCACACGTAAATCACCTTTGTTAATATTTACTGCAGCTTCGTCCTCTACTTCTGGCATTACGGCCACCGTGCAAGCTGATGTGTGCACTCGTCCCTGGCTTTCTGTAGCAGGTACTCGTTGAACTCGGTGAACTCCCGATTCAAATTTTAACTGACTAAATACTGCGTCACCGGCAATACGTACAATAATTTCTTTATAACCACCATGATCTCCTTCGTTTGAGTTCATTACTTCAAACTTCCAGCCACGCTTTTCTGCATAACGGGTATACATGCGGAATAAATCACCAGAAAAAATAGCCGCTTCGTCACCGCCTGTTCCTGCACGAATTTCTACAATAACGTTTTTACCGTCGTTAGGATCTTTTGGCAGCAGCAGTACTTGTAAATCGGCTTCTAAACGTTCAATTTCAGCCTTGGCTGACTTATACTCTTCCTGACCCATTTCGCGCATCTCAGGGTCTTCGTCTTGGACCAGAGCTTTAGCTTCTTCAAAGTCACCTTCGGCTTCACTGAACTCAGCAAAAGTTTTAACCAGTGGCTCTATTTCAGAGTACTCCATTGACAAAGTCCGAAACTTATTCTGCTCACCAATAACTTCAGGGGAAGATAATAGGTGGCCAATTTCTTCGTAGCGCTCACTTAGAGTTTCTAGCTTTGTCTTAACCGAATCTTTCATAATGTATTAATAATCTTTTTAAAATTTCAATTTAAATTCTTTAGACTTCACGTTAAAAGCCAGCTATTAAGGATATTTTTTGCGAGTAACTTATTACTTATAGATCAGTATCAGAGAGCTGATATAACTCCTGGACTAACTCCATGACCTCTTTTCGTCCCTCCGAACTGGCATCCCGCATTTGCACTGTAGGCTGATGTATTAACTTATTGGTTAATAAATTGGCCAGTGTGTTTATTACCTTTTCTGGGGCATCGCCTTTTTGTAATCGCTTTAGTGCTTTTTGCAATTCAGTATCGCGTATTTTTTCTGCGTGATTTCTAAATGCTTTTAACGTGGTTACTGCATCTAGAGTTCGAAGTTGACGCATAAAGTCAGCGCTGCCAGCTTCTATTATCTCTACTGCGTCTTTAGCTGCATCTTCGCGCTGCCGTACGTTTTCTTCAATAATGTCTTTAAGATCATCTACTGTGTATAAATAGATGTCGTTGATCTCAGCCACTTCTGCTTCTATGTCTCTGGGAACGGCGATATCTACCATAAACATAGGTGCATGCTTGCGCTTTTTCATGGCGCGCTCTACGGTGCCCTTACCAAGTATTGGTAGTGGACTCGCCGTAGATGAAATGACTATATCAGCTTTATAAAGCTCATCTGAAATATCAGATAATAATATAGCCTTGGCACCAAACTGGTCAGCTAGCGCTTCAGCTCTGGCTAATGTTCGGTTAGCTACGGTTATATCTGTAACGCCTGCATCTGCCAAGTGTTTTGCAACTAGATCAATTGTTTCACCAGCCCCTATTAACAATGCCTTACTTGAGGATAGGCTTGAGAATATCCGCTGAGCTAAGTGAACCGCTGCGTATGCCACTGAAACTGGGTTTTGCCCTATGGCCGTATCAGTACGTACTTGCTTGGCAATAGTAAAAGTTTTTCTAAATAGACGATCAAGTTCTGGGCCTATTGTTCCTGCCTCTTGTGCTACGGCATATGCACTTTTCATTTGCCCTAATATTTGTGGTTCACCTAGTATTAGGCTATCCAAACCGCTGGCCACTCTCATTATATGCTGTACCGCGTCTTCGCCCGCCAATTGGTAATGGCATGACTCTAACTCATCTAAAGAAACATCATGTATGTCGTTCATCCACTTCAGTAATAGGCTGGCGTCCTCATGCTCGGTAGTAAAGTACAGCTCGGTCCGATTGCAGGTTGATAATATGGCAATTTCTTGCACCCCATGGGATGAATTTGCCTCACGCAACTGCGCAGGCAAAAGGTCTGGTGCAAATGCAACCTTCTCACGTACAGCTACAGGCGCGGTTTTGTGGTTGATACCTAGGGTTAATAACGTCATGAACTACTTTTTGTCTATTAATTGACCACTAAATGATGGCCAATTGTTTCAGCTTTTGTAAAAACAGCCGTATTATATCCATAAATGCGCAAAAGTGGTGGTCTAGCTTGCAAAACTTACATCAAGGCCCAATTATAAACACTAAGCACATAGGATATTGGTATGTTTAAACGGGTTTTAACCGGGTTAGTTTTTACGTTTTTTTGCATAAACACGAGTTATGCTGTCAACAGCGATGACGATTCCCCTGTTCAGTCAGAGTATAGCGCGAATACGTTTTATGCCTTACTTGTGGCCGAAATGGCAGGCCAACGGCAATTATACGATTTGGCTTTGGGTAATTATTTGCTAGAAGCCCATCGCACGCAAGACCCTTCTGTTAGCGCTCGTGCCACCCAAATCGCACAGTATATTGGTGCCGACCAAGCGGCCCTAGATGCAGCGACGTTATGGGTAAAGCTTGATGAAAAAAATCCACTGGGACAAGCCGCACTAAGCCAAGAGCTGGTAAAGGCAGCGCGCTTTAGCGAATCAGTTATTCATCTGCAAAAAGCGCTAGATGCAGACCCAAGTACAAATGTCAGTTTTATTAGCATTCATGGAAGCAGTATGACTGAGGGGTCGAGAGAGCTGTGGTTAGAATACTTATCGCCGTTAACTCAGCGATACAGAGATAACCAAAACCTATTATTCAATTTGGCCAACCTACATCAGCAACAATTGAATAACGAAACGGCTATATCTTTAGCTCAAAAACTACTTTCACTTAATAGTAAGTTTTATCCCGCATGGAGCCTGAAGGCACGCTTACAGTCTGCTGTTGGTGACAACAAAGCCGCACTTAACACGATAAATCTAGCCCTTGAGCAATTTAAAAAAGACGAAGCTTTTACTCTGCTTAAGGCTCGATTACTGATCAAAAATAAGCAAATTGTAGAAGCTAGAGATGCCTTTGCCGAGATCGCAAAAGCTAACCCTAGAAACGCACAAATACTCCTACCTCTTGCACTTACCCATATGGAGCTTAAAGAAAACCAACAAGCTAAGGCCGTTTTACAAAGATTGCTCAGCCTGCAGCAAATGGAAAATGAAGCTCACTACTATTTAGGACGAATAGCCCAGTATGATAAAGACCTACCAGCAGCTCTATCGCACTATCAAGACATGACCTCTGGGCGTGAGTTTCTAGCCGCCCAAAATGGCATTGTTCAAATCTATATATTGTCTAAGCAACCAGAAAAAGCACTCAAACATATTCGTAATATGCGCCTTACAGACACTAAAAATCGCCAAGTGTATTTTTTAATGGAAGTCGAGCTGTTTAATAGAACCGAGCAATACGAATCATCATTAGGGGTCTTAAATGAGGCTCTAGAAGCATATACGGACAACACTGACCTGCGCTATAGTCGCGCAATGGTGTCTGAACAGCTGGGAGATATTAGGCAGCTTGAAGAGGATCTTGGTTATATTATTGAAAAAGATCCAAAAAATGCCACCGCATTAAATGCTCTAGGGTACACCCTCGCAGATCGAACCGAACGCTTAGATGAAGCGCTTGAACTTATTCAAAAAGCTCGCTTAATCTCACCAAAAGACCCCGCAATTACAGACAGTCTTGGCTGGGTTTATTTCAAAATGGGCCGTATTGAAGAATCCCTTAAATTATTAGAAGACGCTTATAAAGCATTTCCAGACCCAGAGGTAGCCGCGCACCTAGGTGAGGTTTTATGGGAATCGGGACAATTCAATAAAGCTCGAGAAATTTGGCAGGAAGGATTAAAAAAACAGCCAACTAGCAAAATTATTGCTAATACACTAGATCGTCTGCAGGTTCAGCTTTAAATGATGACCAAATTATTCCAACGATTACGTTTTATGGCAATGGCGGCCTTGGTCGCAGCTGCCCTGCCTGGCTGCGTCTCGCTTGCACCATCATCTAATGACGCAAAACAAACTAGCCCCATGGGCAATTGGGAAGTAAGTGGTAAGATTGGTATTACTACTCCCAATGAATCAGTGGCAGGGTTTATTCAGTGGCAACAACGGGAACACGAGTTTAACGTTTATGTGAGTGGCCCTATGGCCATGGGGAATATCCGTATTAAAGGCAATCCTGATAAAATCAGCATCACGCAGAATGGCAAAACAACCTCTGGATTGAACCCGCAAAGGTTCATTTACGAGCAACTTGGTTGGTTTTTCCCTGTGCAAAATTTACCCTTTTGGGTAAAAGGCCAAGCATCTCCATATAGCAAAGCTGCAATTACTAAATCAGATAAAGGGCAAATCCAACAAATAAATCAAGATAACTGGCAAGTGGCATACCCAAGATACAATGCTTATTATGGCCAGCCATCTCGCATAGTGATTGAACAAGGCAAATGGAAGTTTTTAATTGTGATTAAAAACTGGAGCTTTAACAGCTAATCATTCATATAATTTAAAATTAATAAAATACATGCCACTAAATACCGCTCTACTAACATTGCCAAGCCCAGCAAAATTAAATTTATTTTTGCACATCACGGGGCGCCGCGAAGATGGTTATCATGAACTACAGACTATTTTTCAGTTTCTTGATTATGGTGATCAGCTTATTTTTGAGAATAATACCCATAACTCCATAGAAATTATCCCTGAAATTCCTGGCGTGCCACTAACGGACAATTTAATCTACAAAGCGGCCAAGTTAATTCAACAAAAAACAGGCTCTGATAAGGGTGCTAGCATTCAATTAAATAAAATATTACCCATGGGTGGCGGCCTCGGGGGCGGTAGCTCTAATGCAGCCACTGCATTAATTGGATTAAATAAACTTTGGAATACCCAGCTAAGTATTAACGAACTAGCCGAACTAGGGCTGGCCTTAGGAGCTGATGTTCCGGTGTTTGTAAGGGGTGAAGCCGCATGGGCAGAGGGTGTCGGCGAACAGCTAACAGCAATGCCAAACCTTGAAGAAAACTGGTTTGTTGTGGTAATTCCCGATTGCCACGTGAACACAGCTGAAGTTTTTTGCCATAATAATTTGACAAGAGACACTCCAAAGTGCAGAATTAGCGCCGCTCTTCGGGGCGAAGGTCAGAATGACTGCGAAAACGTGGTTACACAACTCCATAAAGAGGTTTGTAACTCATTGAATTTGCTAAGAAATTTTGGCTCTGCTAGAATGACTGGCACTGGTGCTTGCTGCTTTTTAGAAGTAAATTCTGAAACTGAAGCAAATACGATTTTAGACCAGCTACCTGCTGAAACATCAGCATTTAAAGCTAAAGGGATAAATTGTTCACCATTGCAGAAAGCTGTGTATAGCTAGTCTATTACAGGGGTGTGGCCAAGCGGTAAGGCAACTGGTTTTGATCCAGTCATGCGTAGGTTCGAATCCTGCCACCCCTGCCATCTATTTTACATCCATCATTGAAAATATTATTAGCACCAGGGGTATCCGACGTGTCTAAGTTAATGGTTTTTACCGGTAACGCTAACCCAGAGCTAGCTCGATTAATTGTTGAGCGTTTAGATCTTCCTCTAGGTGAAGCCACTTGTGGCCAATTCAGTGATGGCGAAATCACTATCGACATCCAAGAGAACGTGCGCGGCAAAGATGTTTTTATCATCCAGCCTACCTGTGTTCCAACTAACGACAATATCATGGAAGTTTTGTTAATGGCCGATGCATTGCGCCGTTCTTCTGCTGGTCGTGTAACAGCCGTTATTCCTTACTATGGTTATGCTCGTCAAGACCGTCGTGTGCGTTCAGCCCGTGTACCAATATCTGCAAAAGTTGTAGCTGACATGCTGCAAACCGCGGGTGTAGATCGCGTATTAACAGTAGATTTACACGCTGACCAGATTCAAGGTTTTTTCAATATCCCAATGGATAACATTTATGGCTCCCCAATCTTATTAGATGATATTGAAAAGCAAGACTACGACAATTTAATGATTGTATCTCCCGATGTGGGCGGAGTAGTCCGTGCACGCGCTATCGCTAAACAGTTAAATGATGCTGACCTAGCGATTATCGACAAACGTCGTCCGCAAGCTAACGAAGCACAAGTTATGCATATTATCGGTGATGTTGAAGGTCGTACATGCGTACTAGTAGACGACATGGTGGATACAGCAGGAACACTATGCAAAGCAGCCGATGCACTGAAGCAATTTGGAGCAAAAAAGGTTGTGGCTTACTGTACACATCCTGTATTATCCGGCTCCGCTTTAGAGAACATTGAAAATTCTCAGTTAGACGAGTTGGTGGTTACCGATACCATTCCTTTAACAGACGAAGCAAAAGCTTGTACGAAGATTCGTCAGCTTACGCTGGCGGGATTATTAGCAGAGTCTATTAGACGAGTTAATAACGAAGAATCTATCAGTGCCATGTTCCGTTAGTACGGAATTGGGTTCAGATACAACTTGGTTTACATTTGGTTTATCAAGTTAAAATAGGCTCTAACTCTGGTCGCGGGGTTAGGGCCTGTCTGCATTCTATACAGTTACGATGAAGACAGGTCCACGGGCTACATACTTTTATAGAGGATTTAAAACCATGGCTAATTACGAACTTAATGCTACTATTCGCGAAGTTAAAGGTAAGGGTGCGAGCCGCCGCCTACGTCGCTTAGAAGCCATTACTCCAGCAATCGTTTACGGTGGCGAAACAGCACCTGTACAAGTAACACTTCCGCTTAAAGATTTAAACAAAGCATTTGAAGACGAAGGCTTTTTCAGCCACATCGTTACCTTAAATGTTGAAGGCGGAGTAGCTGAAAACGTTCTTATTAAAGACGTTCAACGCCACCCGTTCAAGCCAATGGTTCTTCACGTAGATTTCCAACGTGTAACCAACGCTACTATCATCAAGCAAACTATTCCTTTGCACTTCATTAATGAAGAAACCAGCCCTGGCGTTAAGCAACAAGGCGGTAAAGTAACTCATGTTATGTCTGATGTTGTTGTTATTTGTGCAGCTGGTGACTTACCAGAATACATTGAAGTTGATTTTGGTGAAGCTGAAGTTGGAACACACATCCATCTTTCTGACCTAAAAATGCCTAAAGGCGTTGAAGTACTTGCATTGACTCATGGTACAGACCATGACGAATCAGTTGCTCACTTAGAAGTGCCTAAAGGCGCTGCTGAAGATGAAGATGCTGGCGAAGAAGGCGAAGCAGCTACTGCTGCTGAGTAACTAATAGTTAAGGGCAAGCATTGTGAAGGATACAATTCGTCTAATTGTGGGCTTGGGTAATCCAGGTTCGGAATATGAGAATACTCGACACAATGCAGGTGCTTGGTTACTCGCCGAAATTGCACGCCAGTATGGCGTGCAGCTCAAACCAGAAAAAAAATTCCACGGTATTAGTGGTAAAGGCCAAATCAAAGGCCAAGAAGTCTTTTTACTTTTCCCCATGACCTTCATGAATGCAAGTGGCCAAGCTGTTCAAGCTTTAGCTAACTTCTATAAAATTCCTGTTAACGAAATTCTTGTTTTACACGACGAGCTTGACTTACCTACTGGGGTATCCAAATTTAAATTGGGTGGCGGGCACGGTGGGCAAAACGGTTTGCGTGACATTATTAGTAGAATGGGCAATGACAAAAACTTCTATCGTTTAAGAGTTGGTATCGGACATCCGGGCGATAAAACGAAAGTCACAGGGCATGTACTGGGCAAACCAAATAAAGACGACTTAAAGAAGATTGAAGCTTCCATTGAAGCGGCTGCATCAGAAATAGACAGTGTTGTCACTGGCGATTGGCCTGGAGCGATGAATCGCTTGCATACTTTCAAAGCTTAGATTCAAAAGAATTTATAAATTAAACATTAAAGGTAATCAAAATGGGTTTTAAATGTGGCATTGTTGGCTTACCTAACGTAGGCAAATCAACTCTTTTTAATGCGTTGACGAAATCAGGTATTGGCGCAGAAAACTTTCCGTTTTGCACGATTGAACCTAACAGCGGCATTGTGGCTATGCCGGATGCACGTTTAGATGCATTAGCGGCCATTGTTAATCCACAAAAAACAATTGCTACGACCATGGAGTTTGTTGATATTGCTGGTCTAGTGAAAGGCGCGTCTAAAGGCGAAGGTCTTGGTAACCAGTTTTTAGCTAACATTCGTGAAACAGATGCTATTGCTCATGTAGTACGTTGTTTTGAAGATGAAAACGTTATTCACGTTGAAAATAAAATCAATCCAGCTGATGACATCGACGTTATTAACTTAGAATTAATTCTTGCTGATCTTGAGAGTGCACAAAAGCAATTACAGCGTGTGACTCGAACGGCTCGTGGTGGTGATAAAGACGCCATTGCTGATAAAGCCATTTTAGAACGGATGATTCCTCATTTAGAAGATGGCTTACCTGTTCGCTCAATGAATCTAGACGAAGACGAATTAATACGCGTCAGCATGTTGCACATGATAACGGTCAAGCCAACCATGTTCATTGCTAACATTGCGGAAGATGGTTTTGAAAATAATCCATTTTTAGACATCGTGCGTGAAATTGCGGCTAAAGAACATGCTAGCGTTGTACCTGTATGCAACAAAATTGAGCAAGAAATATCTGAGCTAGACGACCCTGAAGACGTGACTATGTTTTTAGAAGAGATGGGGCAAAGCGAACCTGGTTTAAACCGTGTTATTCGGGCTGGTTACGAGCTACTGGGGTTACAAACCTATTTTACTGCTGGTGTTAAAGAAGTTCGTGCCTGGACTGTTAAACAAGGTGCAACAGCGCCTCAAGCAGCCGCAGTAATTCACACTGACTTTGAAAAAGGCTTTATCCGTGCAGAGACAATGGCATACGCTGACTTTATTGAGTTTAATGGTGAAGCTGGCTGTAAGAATGCAGGTAAGCTGCGCATAGAGGGTAAAGAGTACGTTGTTAAAGACGGTGATGTTTTACACTTCTTATTTAACGTATAGACATTAGTTAAATAAAATGAAACTAAAAAATCCAGCCTAGGCTGGGTTTTTTAGTTTGGTATTGTCAACTCCTTTAAGACCACAATAATGAGTGAGATCTTGCAAAGAAATTGGCTGGCTCATTAAATATCCTTGAAATTCATCACAACCTAATTCAATTAAAGAATGCATTTGCGAATCCGTTTCAACCCATTCAGCAACTAACGTCACACCCATAGAGTTCGCTAACTGCCCCATGCTGCTGATAATTTCCTGTACCATTTTACTGTCGTTAACATCCTTAACAATGCTGCCATCAATTTTTAGTGTATTAACAGGAAACGACTTCAGATATCGTAATGACGTATAACCCATACCAAAGTCATCAACAGCGATATTAAACCCATGTTTAGACAATTTTTGAAGTCCAACTAAGACTCGATCGTCTAGATCTATTTTCTTTCCCTCTGTAATTTCTAGCTCCAAACTAGATGGAGGAATATTTGTTCGTTCGACTAAGGAGATAACTCTGTCAAAGAAGTCATCTTTCTCAAACTGACATGGAGATACATTCAATGCCACTTTAAGTTCTTTTAGGCCAGCTTTATTCAACGCTAACTTATCGCTCAAACAACGCTTTATAACCCAAATACCTAAGTCGTGAATTGAGCCATCAACTTCTGACAATTCCACAATCATACCAGTGTTTATAAATCCAAAACGTTCATGAGTCCAGCGCAATAACGCTTCAGCACCCACAACTTTACCGGCTGAATTTACCTTGGGTTGATAGACTAAATTAAGTTTATTATTTGAAATTGCGTTTCTAAAATCACTGAGTAACAATCGGCTAAAGCGACCCATTTCAGTTTTACTTTTATATACCGCGGTTAAATCTAGTTCATGATTCAAAGCCTGTAACATTTTTAATTGTTTTTTATAATCTTCAATATCTCGATACTTTTCATAACGCATTAAAAATGGATGATAAATAGCAGCAGAAATCAATATAAATACAAACTGAAGTGCCACACCCTGCCACTGCCCTGTAGCAAGATAACCTCCTATGAATATAGGGGTACTCCATAGATGAGCTTCACCACTCCATTGAATCAAATCTAATTCAAATACAACTCTAAACAGACATGCTGTTAATATAGGAACAAAAATAAAAGGAAATAACAGATAGCGATTAAAAATAATTGGTAAGCCAAAAATAAGTAATTCATTAATATTGAAAATGGACGGCAGAAGAGCATACTGACCCAACTGATGATTGCTTCTTACCTTAGAAAAAAACAGGGCTAAAACTAATCCAAAGGTACTTCCTGCTCCACCAATGTGTACAAACACATTAATATATTGACGAGAATATACATTAGAAATTTCGTTTAAAAATAAGGTATCAGCATGCATTTCAATAATAGAAGAACCGTGAATACCTACAAACCAACTCATTTGATTAATCAATATAAGTTTAATAGTTTGCCATAAACTCAAGCCTTTTTCTGCATCCACATCCCCCATAAATAAGGGCAACCAATAACTCACTTGATTAATCAAATCAGCAACAAAGCTATACAGTGTTAGCACAATAATAGGCGTTAAAATAGCTGGCCAAATAGAAGAAATGGCAATTTGCAAAGAGCTTTCGATACTCTCTTTTAAATGACTTAAGTTAAAAAAGGGGTGTTTAGTAATACAAACGTAAAGCTCAGTAAATATAATGGAACAAAATAATCCTTTAGCTATGGCTGTAACACCCAGCTGGCCAAACATTTCTTTATCATAATCTTGATGAACCATGGCCACTAATGTAAGCATGGATAAAACAGATACAATTAAGGGATCAAAATTTAATTGATAAGTGTACTGATAGTATTTGGCTAATCGGTGGCTGATTGATAAAACTAATGTTAATGCCATCAAACCATAACAGGCTTGCTGAAGAAGCTCACAAATAGCCCGGATGACTTCATAACCTGAGTTAGGTGATATCCAGGCCAATAATTGCAACACAGTAAGAGCAAGCGCACCCAATATAACTACCGGTAATGTGGCTATGAACCCATGTTGGATAGATTGTAGCCATATTGTGGACTTGTTAAGCACATTCTTTCCTGTGTCTGGGTGATTGACAATTTTAGGTTGATCCTTATTATTCAGTTTAGACCTATCTGCCCAATTTAGATAATTTGAGTATATAGATTCAATGCTTAAGCAGCCGGAATCACTGGCGGCTTGCCATTAATACGGTACTCTAATCTGCACTCATACAATGATGAATATTCTTAAAGCACAAGAACAGAGCTATTTCAGGCAAAAAAAAGCGACTATAGAAGTCGCTTTTTATTAATTACTGAATTAGGCATTCACTATTCTACAAACGCTCGCTCAATTACATATTCGGCTAATTTACCGTGGCGGGTTTCTGTGAAACCTTGCTCGTCTAAAATCTTGGTAAAATCCTTTAACATGCTAGGACTGCCACATAGCATAAAACGATCGTCTTCCTTATTAGGTTTTGGTAAACCAATATCCTGGTATAACTTTCCTGTTTCTAACAGGGTGGTTAGTCGCCCAGTATTATCGAACTCTTCACGCGTTACAGTTGGATAATAAATCAGTTTTTCTTTAATTAATTCACCCAAATATTCATCCTCAGGTAAATGCTGCTGAATAAGCTCTTGGTACGCCAACTCATCTTTATATCGAACACCATGAGTCAAAATAACCTTGTCGTATTTCTCATAAGTATACGGGTCGCGTATTATGCTTAAAAAAGGCGCTAAGCCAGTACCGGTGCTTAACAAATATAAGTTTTTCCCTGGCAGTAAATCATCGACCAGCAATGTCCCTGTTGGCTTTTTGCTAATTAGGATCTCATCACCCGGTTTAATCTTCTGTAGACGACTGGTTAACGGACCGTCTTGAACTTTAATTGAAAAGAATTCCATTTCTTCTTCATAGTTGGCGCTGGCGATGCTGTATGCGCGCATCAGGGGTTTGCCCTCCACCTGCAGGCCTATCATAATAAAATGCCCGTTCTTAAAGCGTAAGGCGGCATCCCGTGTTACCTTAAAACTAAACAAGGTGTCATTCCAGTGGTGAACGCTGGTTACAATCTCAGTATTAAAGCCTTTCATTGGGCAATTCCTATTAGTAATTAATGCAAAGTATAATACCGATATAATACATATTTGCAAAACTGATAATACTTCTATAATCTATCGACATAATAAATATAGAATTATATCGCCCCTCCCAATGATCATTAGTCTAGTTATGATCAGCTACACTCAATCTAACTGAACAAGATAGTGGTTTTATGGATTTTCTCTGGATACTCATAGCATTTATATGCGGCTTTATTGCAAAGCAAGTTAAGCTTCCCCCTCTAATCGGGTACTTAGCAGCTGGCTTTGCCCTGCATTCTTATGGTGTAGAACCCCACGAAAATCTAGAAGCTCTAGCAAATTTAGGCATTACTCTAATGCTGTTTACTATTGGCTTAAAAACTAACTTTAATACCCTCCTTAAACCTAGTGTATGGGCTGGCACGACTCTGCACATGAGTATTTGGGTATTGGTTGGGGCAAGTTTATTAAAAGTATTAGCGCTTGTCGGTGTTAGCCACATACAGGGGCTTGGCTGGCCTGCACTTTTATTAATCGCATTTGCATTGAGCTTTTCAAGCACGGTATGCGTAGTGAAGTTGCTTGAAGAAAAAGGCGAGATTAAAACTCACCATGGCAAGCTTGCTGTAGGCATATTGGTAATGCAGGATATTGCAGCGGTTATCTTTTTAGTCCTCGCTACCGGTGAAATTCCAGATGTTTGGGCATTTGCGTTAGTATTATTATGGCCTGCGCGCCACTTATTAGGCCGTCTTATTGTCAGAGTAGGACACGGCGAACTGCTGCCTTTAATTGGTTTTTTCTTAGCACTGGGTGGCTATGAGCTATTCAATTTGTTTAATTTAAAAGGTGATCTAGGGGCGCTGGTATTTGGCTTACTTTTAAGTCAGCACACTAAAGCAACAGAACTGTCCAAATCACTTTTAGCGTTTAAAGATATCTTTTTAATCGGCTTCTTTTTAAGTATAGGATTTACCGCGCTGCCATCACTGGACATGATTATGCCATTGGCTGCCATTAGCTTAGCTTTAATTATCAAAGGAGTTATATTATTTCATGTTTTGGCTAGGCTAAAAGTTCCAGGTCGAAGTATGTTTTTAGGGTCAATGATTTTAACTAACTACAGTGAATTTGGACTGATTGTAACAGCGCTTTGCGTTGGTAATGGCTGGCTGGCTAAGGAATGGCTAGTGATTATTGCATTGGCCGTTAGTATATCGTTCGTGTTCACCAGTATATTTTATGAGCATGCTCATACTGTATACGCCTACATGCGCCGCTGGGTGAAATTTTTTGAACGACAACAGCCTACCCCAGCCTATCAAGAACAACTTAAAAAAGCTGAAGTTTTAGTAATCGGTATGGGCCGTGTTGGCAGATCTTCTTATGATGTACTTCATAAAGAATTGGGAGATAAGGTTTGGGGGTTAGAGTCTGATATTGAGAAGGTCAGACGCCATACAAGTGATGGTCGTCATGTGATCCTAGGCGATGCCGAAGATGCCGACTTTTGGGAAACAAGAGAGCTTTGGCATATTAAATTAGTCATGCTGGCAATGCCCTCTTTATCTGACATAAAAGATATTACTACCCAGCTAAAACTTAAAAACTTTAAAGGGCATATAGCCGCAATCGCACGTTATGAAGATGAGCGAACACAGTTAGTAGAATTTGGTATTGATAGCGTATTTAACTATTATGTAGAGGCAGGAACAGGCTTTGCCGAAGAGAGCCTTGAGCTTATTAAATCAACTCCCAACAAGGCCACAATATGAGGTTTAGTCTGCGTCAATTAGAGGTTTTTTTAGCCACGGCTCATTTCCAAAATATTTCGAAGGCAGCCGATAGCCTGGCAATGAGTCAAAGCGCAGCTAGTAGCGCTTTAAAAGAACTTGAGCAGCAGTTTGATATTCTGTTATTTGATAGGGTTGGCAAGCGACTGCAATTAAATGAGCAAGGTAGATTAATCCGCTCTCGAGCTGAAAGCTTATTAGAACAAGCCAACGAAGTTGAGCATGCATTGATGCAACACAAAGAAGCAGGCGCCATTAAAGTAGGTGCGACACTGACTATAGGTAATTATCTTGCGGTAAGCATTTTAAGCCAATTACGTAACGATCATACCGATGCTGAAGTAAACTTAACCGTGGCTAATACAGAACAGGTCGTCAGAGAAGTTCTAAATTACGATATTGACTTAGGTATGATTGAAGGTGAGATTCAGCACCCTGAATTAAACATAGTTCCTTGGCGTAATGACGACCTCTGTATTTTTTGCTCTCCTAGTCACCCACTGGCCAATAAAAAAATACTCACCGATAAAGACTTACTTCAATACCATTGGGTGTTGAGGGAAGCTGGTTCGGGTACTCGTCAAGCATTTGATCGCGCTATGCATGGAATATTACCGCAAATAACCATCGCTATAGAGCTACAGCATACTGAAGGAATAAAACGTGCCGTGAGTAGTGACTTAGGACTTGGCTGCTTATCTAGAATCACTCTAGAAGATGCGTTTAAACGCGGGGATTTGATAGAGTTAGAAATGCCTGAAAGAGATTTTAATCGCACACTTTATTTTATCTTGCACAAAAAAAAGCATAAAAGCGCTGGTATTAAGCGCTGGTTAAAATACTGTGAGGTTTATAAACCTCATCGAGAACTTGGATTGCAATGAACAAAAAAGAAACATACTCTGATGCAGAAACTAAAACCTTACAGTGGCTTGATGATGTGGTTATTGGACTGAACTTATGTCCTTTTGCAGCAAAGCCTAGAAGACAGAAACAAATTTATCTAGACATTTATAATGGCAATGAAAAGGACTTAATTAATCACTTAGTAAGTGCCCTAGAGGAACTTGATGCAATCCCTGTGA
Source organism: Crocinitomicaceae bacterium (assembly GCA_047628755.1). Lineage (GTDB taxonomy): Bacteria > Pseudomonadota > Gammaproteobacteria > Pseudomonadales > Oceanobacteraceae > Bermanella. The sequence goes on from JBLHVV010000002.1 coordinate 25,924, forward strand.
TTAATCGAGAGACCACGTTAATTGTATTAACCCAATGTCTGCAATCATTTGATGATTACAACCAATTTCTAGCCGATGCCGACTGGGTGATTGAACGAGGCGAGTGGAGTGGCATATATCAAGTAGCCAGTTTTCACCCAGACTATCAATTTGCAGGAAGCCATTCTCAAGCCGCTGAAAATCTTACCAACAGATCGCCCTTTCCTATTCTTCACCTTATTAGAGAGGCGTCTTTAGAGCAGGTTTTGGACAAGTACCCAAACCCTGAGCATATTCCTGAGGATAATATAAAAAGAGTCCAATCACTGACAGAGCAAGAAAAAAATCAGTTATTCCCCTATTTATTTACCTAATAACGCTACTATAGCCACTGAGAAACCCCTCAGAAGTAATAACATGGTCTACGCTATTATATAAATGTGACAGAAAGATTCTAATTTGATGCCGACTCTAGAAGAACGCCTGTTGAAGCGAACTGACATAGATTTTGTACGCCGCTCAGTGCCTGGTGTAGTGGTGTACATGATCATATGGCCTATGCTTGCCATCCCTTTAGGGTTTTACTCTATTCATCCTGAGTTTTCTTACCCCTTTACATACCTATTAATATCCATTGGCGTGTTGCGTTTATTAAATGCAGTCTTAATTCAGTATGTCTATGAAAAATATTCTTTTATATGGCGCTCTTCCATGATGACGCTGTCTTTTCTTCATGGGAGCAGCCTTTCGGCACTTCTATCAATCGCTATTTACAACACTAACTACTCAGAGATGGTATTGCCCATTGCCTTGGTACAGGGTGCAATAATAAGTGGGGCAGTTAGTAGCTTAACGCCCAAACCTAGATTCACACAATTATACCTAACAATGCTAATTGCACCCGTAGTATTAATATCAGTCATCAGTGACAGTTTTTTTTACTTAGCTCCATTATTTCTTATTTTATGGATTTACCATATTTTCCTTGCTCGTCGTTTTTCTATTGAATATCAACGGGCTTTTCATATAGAGACCACTTTAAAAGAAAATCAAAAAAAGTTAGAGGCGCTCACTATTACAGATGCTTTAACAGGTATTTATAACCGACAGTATTTTGATCAGGCGCTAGATGTACAGTGGGACCTAGCTTCTAGATCCCAGTCTAATCTTTCTATACTTTTTTTAGATTTGGATTTTTTTAAAAAGATTAATGACAAATTTGGACATTTAATCGGAGATAAGGCTTTGTGTCATGCAGCTAATTTATTTAAAGAAACAACCAAGCGAAAGAGCGATATGATCGCCAGATATGGCGGTGAAGAATTTGCTATTATTTTAGCTAGCACACCACATAAAGATGCATTAAATTTAGCAGAATCAATTCGAAAAAAACTTGAAGAAACGCCACTTATATTAGGGGAGCGTTCGATAGAAATGAGCGTTAGTATCGGGGTAAATACTACTATACCAAGTAATTTACAAAACTGTATTGGATTTTTAGATGAAGCCGATCAAGCCTTATATGAAGCAAAAAACTCAGGACGAAATAAAGTATTCAGTGCAACAGATAAGGATATAAGCAGCTGCTAGCCTAATGAGTCATTCCATTCGCATAACAAATCAGCCAGCACTCTTGATTGCTCATACAAAGACTCAAGTTCTTCCTCGCCACCACGTACTCCTGTATAAAGAGGTGCCTTGGATAATTTTGATACAAGAGAATGGTCTGGACTTTCCATCTTATTCATTTCAAGTGTCCAACGAATATTGTGCACCACCATCCGGTAAGCCACCAGTTTAGTGCCCATCGAGAACATACTAAAGTCTTCAACTTGTTGAAAGTATTTAAAGTCGATACCCAGTAAAACGACTTCGGTAGATGACTTTACCGTAGCACTCCGACCACGACCTGTGACCATCGACAGGGCACCAAACACTTCACCGGGACTGATTACATTTAAACTCTTCTCGTATTCTGACAAAACTGTCACCTTACCTTTCAATAAAAAGTATAAAGTATGGGCCTCATCACCTTTTCTAAGAAGAATGTCTCCTGCAGGCGCCTCAACAAATTCGCAGACACTTAATAGTAATTCAAACTGGTCTTGGTCTAACCTCACTATGTCTTTAAAAAATGTAACACTTCGAACTAGGCGCTGTAATGCCTCTCGGTTATAGATACCATTTGATAACCTTTTCATTTTATTACCTTGCGCTTACCGATACTGCATTTACTGCACTATAAAAAATAACTACACCATCTTTAGATTAGTTGACGGCCTAATGGAAATGATAACTAACAGCCATAAAAACTCTTGTTAGCACTCTATTTTAATTTACTATAAAAATCATCAATATATGTAATCATAAGGCTTGCTGATTCCTGCGGTATTTCTATCATGGGCGCATGACCAACATCAGGCCAAAGGTGCGCGGTTGAATCTGGGATTAACGCATCAAACACCTCCATATTTTTATAGTTAATCACTCTATCTTGCTCACCCCATTGAATAAGAGTGGGAGCTTTAATTTTCTTTAAATGACTTTTAAAAGCATCAGTCAATCCAGCTCTAATATCGACCCATATTTTTTCATTAACCTCTTTTAGATCGATAGCTCGAAGCCCACTTACTTCTGTAATTGGCCAAGGTATAAATGGCTTTTGTTCCAATGCAAAGTCCATTAATTTACCAAAGTCAGATGGCTGTTGCACTACTAAAGGGTTTACTCCTCTTGAGAGGTATTCCTCTATGACTGCAGGATGATCACTCACACCTGCCGGATCAATTAGAGTGGCAGTTAATACTTGCTGAGGGAAAGTAGCTGCATAAAGAGCGGTTATTGCCCCACCCATAGAATTACCTGCCATATGGAAATTTTGTAGACCAACCTTCTGTGTGAATTCATTCAACCAAGCCACTTGATTTTCAATTGTATAAGAAAGGTCTAATCCTTTTATACTTTCTCCATGCCCAGGTAAGTCCACTATTACTATATGAAAGTCATCTTTGAATAATCGTGAAAATCTCAACCAGTTTTCTTTATAAGCACCAAAGCCATGCACCAATAGGACACTGGGTTTATCTAACCCTTGATTATTCTCATAATATGAGATTTCGCCAATGCTAATAGAGGTGTTTTTGGATGTAAGCTCAGATATATCAGCTTCAAAACTAATGGCAGCATCATAAATTTCAAATTTATAATGCCCAGCCACAGTAAAATAGAGTACGGATAAAGCCGCTAAACTTAATGCAAATAAAGCAATTTTCTTCATATTAATTTCCTTGTAACTTCAATTTTATAATTATTATTTATATTCTATGATTATGCATGATTAGATGATTCCGCGTTCACTGAAACCCGCATAGTAATATTACCACATTGGCTTTAAAATCCTTACTTTTAGAATCTGTAATATCTCTTTAAAACATATATTGATTAACAGCGGGATTGATCAAAAGTACTACCCAATCATCATAATCTATTATCTGAAAATAGCAGAATCATCTTACTAAGCTCCCAAAAGCTTGTTGGCCCATATTTAGGTATCAAACACGCCTAGACTAAGACATTTATACCTCTAAGTAGCATGAAATGCTGTTTTGGAGAAGTTTTGGTATTTAAGAAGCTTTATTCTATAAGTGCTTGATAATTTACAGATATTCTCTTGACATACCCTGCAGGAATAGCAATAATGCGCGCCGCTTTTGGCTACATAGCTCAGTTGGTTAGAGCACATCACTCATAATGATGGGGTCCCTAGTTCGAATCTTGGTGTAGCCACCAAATATAGAAAACCCGTTAAATCTCACGATTTAACGGGTTTTTGCTTTTCTAAGTCCCAAACTGCAAATAGTCTTTAAAACACTCACGACAAGTAGGCGCCAAGGTCAATCGGTTATTCAGAATCCGAACCGTAAATAGGTCGTTAACTTTGAACTAAGTGTAATAGAGAGCCTTATTTTTTAGACCCTCTTTATAAATATAATATGACATTAAAGATTTAGCACTTGGACGCTGTAGAAGCTTCTTACTCTCCTGCTAAATAATCAATTTAGTAGTTTGACATACCACATGGTTAATAGCGGCCGTATTAAGCGCTGATAAATTTTTCTGACATTGGTATTTAAAGATATGAATATTCTCATTAATATTTGATTTTTAATTAACCTCGAAATAACATTCCGAACTAATAAACAAGAAGTGTGATGTGAATATGATTTTAAGCTAGAACTGTTCTTGCTTGACGGTTATATTTAAATAATAGTATTGGGCGGACTAATAGTTCTGTGAATTCCCATTTATATTTAACCAATATATAAACGACCTTATTTTGGGCATATTGGAAAAGTTAAACACCTAAGAAAATGATAAGCATAAACAAAAAAACAGGTGTGAAGACAGCCATGGAAAATATTTCAGTACTCCGTCAAGTGGTCTGCCCAAAATGGTTGCTAATATTATTAAATTTGATAAATTAACTGCAGTTGCTAAAAACGAGGTTAAAAACGTAGAAAAAGCCAAAGAAGCTTCTGCCTCATTAGAAATTGAGATTCTTTGACTGGGAAATATATACACATGAGTAAACAAGCCTTAAATGAAAAGCTATTGTTCGAACCCATACTAAAGGGTGAGTACTATAAGGTGCTTTCATTAGTAGATGAGCTCATCGAACTAGCAAATCAAGACAAAACTCCCTCGCACTGTGAAGAAGCTAAAATACTCACTGAGAAAATTCGTTTATATTATGATGTTCTCAGAGATCCCTTGCCTGAACACCTTGAAGTCGATCACCCTTATTTCAAAAGGATAGCCTTAAAGTCATTAGAGATGTGGCAACGCTTCGCAGTTAGCAGTGGCCGAGTTTTATATGATTCAATTGGCTGTAAAACACTTCCTGAGTTTACTCCTGACTTTAATCCATCTAAGAATATGTCTGTGAAGTTGGATTCAGCCCTTACATCAATGGGCTTTGATTCAAAGCTAAAAGATGAGGTGAAAGGAGCGGTTAGAGCACAGTGTAGCAATTTAGAAATTAAACAGTTAATTACGGAGTTTTTGTGCGAGCAGCTAAATAATGGTGCTTCTCCCTTCAAAATATTTTGCCAACTATATGGCGATATTGATTTACCTAAAACCGCTGTTGACATAGTAATAACAGATGCTCAGCTGTTTTTTTGTGTACCTTATGATAATGAAGGTTTACTGCAGTCTTCGAACTACAGTTTGAAGCAAAACCATAAAGAGAGCTTTAAGCGCTTCTTGGCCTCTTTAGCCCTAGAGGACGCACGAGAAAGGGCCTATTTCCCGTCAGTAGGAATATTCAATAAAGATAAACTCAACCCTGAGTTTGTTAGTAAAATTGTTAGTTTTGTAAATGCAAAAGGTGGGGATTTCATCTCAGTCAAAGATGACTTAATCTCAGATACAATCGGCACCATGATTCTTCTGGTAGCAAGTCAGGAAGTGGATAAGTTTATCATTCATGATGCTTGGGGCCATGCGTGGCAAGAAACGCTATGTGATTTCGAATGGTATTACATTAAGATGGCGAAGTTTGATGATCCTTTAAGCTTTTCTAAACCTTCCACTTACGCTGTAGACCATGACATCAGGCTCAAAGATAGTATTATTGTAGATTCAGACGGGCCTCATTTTGACCCGCAGGCACTTAAACAGTTTATTGAAGAAGACATTAGCGGTCGGATTGCAGTTGCCTTTAACGCATGTGTGGCAGAGCTGACAGCAGATGTAGTTGAATATAAATTTGATTTTATCGCTAAAGACCTTGGGTTAGATTTCCCCTCGTCATCTTTGTTACAAGGACAGCCTGTGCGCCTAGATCTCACCTTTCGAGATGCAAAAAAACATATTGTCAGTTTACGTATGCCTTATCTTGCATTGGTCGAAAATGAGACGACACAACAATTATTAGCTATTGAGATTGAGCAGGAAGGTTATTCAAAAGAGGACTCTTCTAAACTAATAAGGGAGCTTTCTAAATATATTGAAGAATATTACCTCGACTTCCTATCTACTCACTCATGTGAGAAACGCCCTATAAAAGAGCGCCTAGACTTTACGCTTTTACAAAAAATGCAGCTTAATCTATGCTCCATTTTTTGTGCTATGAGCATCTACATTGAAAAAGGTCAATGCTTGCGCAAAGACTCAGAAAAAGACGGTGGCCTTTATCCAGAAATGTCACTAGACCTATTGATGTTATCAATAGCTTGTTTTTTTGAAGAAGATCGATCCAAAAATATTTGGCATCTGGACGAGCTTATTACAAACTCATTACCAGAGTTTACCCATAGGCTTGGTAAGGAATTAAGGGGGATATAACCCTGCCTTAAAATACTAGCTGTTAGATTCAGCTGCGAACAGATGAAAAGAAAGCGGTTTTGAAGATAATGAACCTAGCATGAGATGATCATCGAAAAGAAGTAGTATTGTTTACTGATCAAGCAAAAGATGAACTCAGGTGGATTGTGACATCACGTCAGGTCTCATTTAATCGCAAGCGTTAGGTCAAAAACTTATAATTAATTAATTAAAAGACGAGTAAGGAGAAACATCTGAAATACTTTAAAGGTCTTGCACTGAATATAGAGCTTAGATGATGAAAAAACCTTTGTTTTTTGGAATTCACGCTGCGCCGCCACGTTATTTCAAGGTATTTTTGTCAATATTGCCATTTATAATACTCATTATTGCTTATTTCATTGCGTCTGATATGCGGCATACAGAAAACCCATCTGACAAAATATTGCCAACCATTAGTAAAATAGCCGATGGGATAAATCAAATTGCTTTCACAGAGAATCGCCGTACTGGTCAATATATATTATGGAGTGATACCTACAGCAGTTTGACAAGGCTATTGGCGGGTATGGTGCTCGCTATAATTACAGCCTTATTCATTGGCTTAAATATGGGTGCGTTCCCAGGAATCACGGCATTGGGCAGACCGTTACTTATATTTGTGTCGATGGTTCCACCTCTTGCGATCTTACCCATACTTCTAATCACTTTTGGAATAGGTGAAATGGGAAAAATTGCACTTATATTTCTAGGCACGTTCCCATTTATTACTAGAGACGTATCTATGGCTGCAGCAAGTATCCCTAAAGAACAAATAACCAAAGCACTTACCTTGGGAGCGAGCCAGACAGCGGTTGTATATAAGATTATTTTACCTCAAGTATTACCTAGGTTAGTCAGCTCGATCCGCTTAAGTTTAGGCGCTGGTTGGTTGTTCTTAATTGCATCCGAAGCTATCGCTTCAACTGATGGGTTAGGATATCGCATTTTTTTAGTAAGACGCTACCTAAGCATGGACATAATCATTCCCTATGTATTATGGATTACATTACTGGGCTTTGTGCTCGATTTTTTACTGAAAACAATTAATCAAAAATGTTTCCGTTGGAATACATCTAATTAAGGAATTTGGAATGAATACAAACATTAAATTACGAATTGCTGATGTATACAAAGGTTATGGCGATAAAGTAATTTTAGATAATATTGATCTTAAGGTTCAATCTGGTGAATTCTGTACCATGGTAGGACCATCGGGATGTGGTAAATCAACTTTATTAAAACTCATTGTTGGTCAGGAAGTTGCCGATGATGGCGAAATACATATTGATGGAAACGCTGTCTCTTTCCCAAATCCTGAAAGGGGTATTGTCTTCCAAAAATATTCATTGTTTCCACATATGACTGTACTTGAAAACGTACTAATAGGTATGAAGTTCAAATCGGGTAAATGGTGGAACCCTTGGCATAAGAATCAAGCCGATGTTGATGAAGCAATGTCTTACTTAAAAAAAGTAAGATTGACTGAAGCAAAGGATAAATACCCTCATGAATTATCTGGAGGTATGCAGCAAAGAGCGGCTATTGCACAAGCGCTAATAATGAAGCCCCCGGTCCTTTTAATGGACGAACCATTTGGTGCGTTAGACCCCGATACGCGAGAAGAACTTCAACTTTTTATTCTTGAGTTATGGGAGAAGGAGAATTTAACAATTTTCTTTGTAACCCATGATCTTGAAGAGGCCTGTTTTTTAGGCAGTCGCTTGCTGGTGTTATCACAATATTATATCGATGACAGAGGGGAGAAAACAGCAACTCGTGGTGGTAAAATAGTAGCGGATTACCCTTTGCCTAAAGTGGCCAACCCAACGACCGTAAAAACCAATAATACCTTTAAAGAATTTATTTCGAAAGTAAGAGAAGAAGGTTTTAATCCCTCTTCTAGGCAGCATGTCAGTGAGTTTAATTTAAAGCATGCTGATAAATTTCAAACTTTAACCCAAAGTGAATCTAGCATTTAGAATTAAAAACTATATTAGATATTAAATTATTAAGGAAACAATGAAATGCGTAGAAAATTTGCATTAGTCGTATTTGGATTAGCTTCTAGTCTAACATTCGCAGCACCAAACTATATTGATTTAAAACCGTTAACTGAGGTTGTTAAGGCAACAGCTGGAAACGTTAAGAACGGAACACAAAATCTTCCAATGATTACGTGGGGCGGTGATATTGCCACTATTTATGCAAACGGTAATCAATTAAACACCACCGATAATTCAATTTTTGGTAAAAAAGGATTGTCTTACCGTTTATCTCGAGAAGATGTTTTTGCGAATCAACTTGAAAATTATATTGAAGGAGATACCGCCATACTTCGTGGGACCATGGATATGATCAACTCAGCAAGTGATTTACTGGCTGATAACCCTGATCTTAATCCTGTTGTATTTTACCAGATGACTTATTCTAATGGTGGCGATGCTCTTGTTGTTAAGCCAGGAATTAATAACGCAAGTGATTTAAAAGGTAAAACAATTGCTCTTCAAGCCTATGGACCTCATGTAAATTATCTGATCCGCGTACTCAATGATTCTGGTTTGAGCATCAACGATGTTAAAGTTAAATGGTTACCTGATCTAACCGGAACAGACAATACTCCTATGGAAGCTTTATACGAGCAAGATATAGATGCAGCCTTTGTAATAATTCCCGATGCACTGGCACTTACCTCTGGTGGTAGTGTCGGTACTGGCGCTGAAGATTCTGTAAAAGGAGCAAAAATATTATTATCAACTAAAACTGCCAACAAGGTGATCGCTGATGTTTACGCAGTACGTGCCGATTATTATAAAAAAAATAAAGATGAAATAGAACGACTGACTCAGGGCTTGCTAGAAGCCGCCGAAGCCGTTAAAAAAATCGTTAGTGATCGAAAAAAAGATCCGAAGACATACAATGCACTAATGAGGTCTTCTGCAAAATTTCTATTAGATAGTCCAGATGCAATATCAGATACAGAGGGCTTATATGCAGATGCAGAGTATGTATATTTATCCGGAAACACACAATTTTTCACTAATCCAAATCACCCAAGAAGTTTTGAAAAATTAAATTCTGAAACTGGTGCAGGCTTAAAGGCACTTGGTTTAATTAAAAATCCACTGTCCACTAAAAAAGCTGATTTGAACTATAAACGTTTAAGCCAGGGACTAACGATGAAAAGCAATATAAACAAGCCTAAGTTCAATAAAGATCAACTGTCATCATTAGTGTCACGTAAACAGCAGCAGGGATCTTTAGCTGATGGTGAATTATTTAGTTTTGATGTTTTCTTCTCTGCTAATCAAACAAATTTTCCTATTGATTTGTATCAGAAAGAATTTGATAAAGTCATAGAGCTCGCATCTACTTATGGTGGAGCGGTTATCACCGTAGAGGGTCACTCAGATCCTATGGGATACTTGCGTGCAAAGAAAGCGAATAAACCTCCTGTAGTATTAAGTCGTATCAAACAGTCAGCTAAAAACCTCAGTGTTAACCGTTCACAATCAGTTAGAGATGCCATCATGACATATGCGGGTTCACAGTCAATTAGCTTAGATGAAAGTCAGTTTGAGCCAATTGGACATGGGATTACAAGCCCCTCTACAGGAATTTGCGGTAATGATCCTTGCGCACCAGTAACAGAACAGGAATGGCGCTCAAACATGAGAGTCGTGTTTAGAATTATTCAGATTGAAGCAGAAAGCGGCGTATTCATGCCTTTATAGGCATAAGGACTATACAATGAAATATTTAATATTCGTTAGTACAATTTTTGTAGCTTTACTCGCTGGTTGCGGCAATCAATCGTCGCAGAATGATAACGTTAATCCTGATAATTTATACGCCTTAAGGGGGGTAGATAATTCATGGCCACCAATGGGAGAAAGTAATAATGTAGTGTCTAAAAACTTAGTTGCACAAAATTTTTACTTAATAGTCGATGGCTCTGGGTCGATGGCCAGTATAGAGTGCTCGAATAACCGTCCTAAAATGGAAGTGGCTAAAATAGCATTAAAGGAATTTGTCAATAAAATTCCTACTGACGCAAATATAGGGATGCTAACCTTTGATAATACTGGTATCCGTGAAACTCAACAGCTTGGATTAAATAATTCAAACGCTATTAAAAGTTCTATTCAAGGTTTAAGAACTGGTAGAGGCACTCCTCTTCGAACAGCGATTGATCACGGTTACGCTGCGCTTACGGCACAAGCTAAACAACAATTAGGATATGGTGAATATCACTTGGTTGTTGTGACTGATGGCTCAGCAGATATAGATCAATCACCTGACACTATTGTCAGTACTGTATTAAGTGACTCGCCAGTGAACATCCATACCATTGGGTTTTGCTTAAATCAGAGTCATGCTTTAAATATACCTGGTAAAACCCTCTATAAAGCAGCAGACAATCCAGAAGCATTAGCAGAAGGGTTAGAGTCGGTATTAGCCGAAGCACCTGATTTCAACGTTGACTCTTTTGGAGGGTAATCAGTAATGGCGTCCCACTCAAAAATTGCATTATCTCTAGTCGTCGTAGGAATATTAGGTATTGGCACATGGAAGTTTGTAGAACCCATGCTGGCCATGTCAGCACAAAATCAAGTCTCTGATGCAGGTGTTAATGGCACGATTACAGTCGCTGTTGACGGTTGGGTAGGATACTTCCCTATGTGTTCATCCGAGATTAAGAAAAGATTAAATCGTGACGGGTATGGGTTACGCTGCATTGATGATTTAGCGGACTATAAAGATCGCTATAAAAAACTAAAGCGAAATCAATATGACTTTGCAGTTGGCACCGTTGATAGCTACATACTAAACGGAGAATATGTCAATTACCCTGGACCCATTGTGGCTGTCATTGATGAATCGAAAGGGGGCGATGCAATCGTCGCTAGAAAAAGTCTTATCCCTAATTTGGATGCTCTGAAACAAGCATCAGAGCTTAAGGTTGCTTTTACCGAAAACTCACCAAGTCATCATTTACTTAAAAGTGTTGCTAGTCATTTTGATGTTCCGGTTTTTAAAAATGAATCGAATTTTATTCTTAGTGATGGATCAACGGGTGCCCTAGCAGCTTTAAAATCAGGAGAAGCAGATGTGGGAATACTTTGGGAACCCGATGTTTCTAAAGCGCTAAAGGATAAAGACTTTGTGCGATTACTAGGAACAGAAGATACAAAAAGACTCATTGTTGACGTATTAATCGCTTCACAAGAAACAGCCCAGGATAAGCCTGAAATGGTCATATCTTTTCTAAAAGCATATTTCGCTACGTTAAAACATTACAGGTTAAACAAAGATGATTTAATTAACGATATCGCCAAACATTATCGAGTAACAGAACGTGTCGCAGCATCTTTATTAGAGGGTGTGGCGTGGGCAAATCTTAGTGATAATGCAGATTTTTGGTTCGATGTATCCGGTACAGCTGAATCTGAGCAAGGTCTCGTTGATACTATTGAATCCGTCATCATAGTGTTGTTGGATAACAAAGACTTTAAACGAAATCCGCTCCCTAATGAAGACTCATATTCACTATTCAACAGCACATTTATTAGCGATCTATATAAAAGATATGCACATGCAGGGGGTTTTGTTACTCCCGGAGCTAAAAAGAAAGGGAATATAACCACATTTAGAGCGCTTTCCAGTAATCAATGGGACATGTTAAGAGACGTTGGATCATTGAAGTCACGAAATATTTCTTTTACATCAGGTACTGATAGCTTAACGCAAGAAGGAAAAAAACAATTGGATGCCTTAATGAGTGATTTAAAACACTATCCAAACTTCCGAGTTGAGCCCAGAGGCCATACAGGTACCCGTGGGGATAAAGTTGCGAACCAAATCTTAAGTAATGAAAGAGCGCAAGCTGTTCTAAGCTATTTAAGTATCACTCATTCTATTCATGCAAATAGAGTTCGAGCAGTTGGGTTTGGTGGTAACAAACCCTTAAAACGACAGTCTGGTGAGTCAAACAGATCTTATAGCTATCGCTTACCACGTGTCGAGATAGCATTGTTAAGAGAAGAGTTATAACTATGTCTGATATGCGTTCAATCGTAAAACAGCTTGAGCCAGCAGAATTAAAAAAAGCAGTTGTCTCTGCCGCAATTCAATCACCTGGCACACTTTATCCCGCTGTTGTAGCTATGTTAGCGGGATGTTATGGCGCCTTATTCTCGTTTAGTCCAATTGTGATTGGATTAGCCGTTGTTGGTGGCCTTGCTTCAGCAATTAACTCTGGCGTTCAATTTGGTGTACAAGGAGATAAACATGCTAATACGATTGTTATGCGTTATCGAGAAGAGCTAAAACTTAAGCGGGTAAAAACACTATTAGCATTGAAGCAAAAGCTATCTAAACATCCTGGCAGTTTGTCGCTTAAACAAGTTGACTTATTTAATGCTAAATATAATAACTTTGTAGAAATTTTAGATCAGAAGTTAAACCCTGGTGAGCTTACCTATAATCGGTATTTAACCATCGCTGAGCAAGTATTTCTTGCTGGTTTAGATAATTTAGAGCATTACTCTATTTCAAAGGATAGTGTCAAAGCTATTGATACAACGCACATAACGCAAGAAATTAGTCGTTTAGATAAAATAAAAGATAAAAATAATACCAGTGCTAAAACGTATGAAGAATTAACAGAAAGAATGCGCTTGCACCAAATGCAAATCAATAAAGCAGACAACTATTTACTTGAAAATGAGCAAGCATTGACTCAACTGGATTCAGTTACTACGCGAATCGCCAATATTAATACCACACAATCCCATGCAGAAGTGGATTTAGAGTCTGCAATGGATGAACTTAAGTACTTAATTGATAAAACTGAAACATACTCAAACTAATAGGAAAACACAATGGAAATCGCACTAGCAGAAAAAGCACCCGAAGCAATCACTATTGAAAATATATCACAAGAGTTAAAACTTGATGAAGGAAATAGCGAAGTGGCTGTTATCACTCAAGAAAACCCTGAAATAATTAAGAAAGCTGATGATTTAATTAAAAGCCTTCTGGCGTTAACAGACAAAGATCTACGAGAAAAACAAAAGTTCTCTGATGCGATTCAAACAATTGGGGCGCCAATTCAACAGAAACTGGCTCAACAAAGTAAATTATTAAAAGCACCAATGGCTGCTCTTATTCAGGATGCAAATGACGGTGGCCTAGTGGCGAATGGATTGCTATCTCTTCAAGAAAATGTGAATGAAATTAACCCAAACAGGGTTGATTTTTCTATGGGTACAGTTCGACGATTATTGTCAAAAATCCCAGGCTTTGGAACACCAATATCTAAGTGGTTTGCTAAATATCAAGCTGTAGATAGCGTAATTAATGATGTGGTTAAAAGTTTGGAGGACGGAAAAGGACAATTGCAACGTGATAATACCACGTTGCGAGACGATCAAATTAGAATGCGTGAATTAACTTTTCAGCTAGAAGATTATATTAAACTTGCTCAAGTTATGGATATCAAACTTGAAGAGGTTATAAAAGCGTTACCTGCCGGGGAAGATGTTAAACGTAAATTCCTAGAGGAAGAGCTTCTATTCTCTTTAAAGCAGCGAATTATTGATTTACAACAACAACGAGCAGTAAATCAACAAGGTGTAGTCGCCACAGAAGTTATCCTTAGAAACAATCGTGAACTGATTAATGGTGTTAACAGAGCATTGAATGTCACCGTCACGGCATTAAATACTGCCGCCACATTACAAATTGCATTACAGAGACAGAGAAAGGTACTTGAAGGCGTTCAAGCAGTAACTAAGACCACTAATGACTTGATTGCTGGAACTGCAGAACAATTAAAAACACAAGGGACTCAAATCCAACAACAAGCAACGGAAGCTACTCTTGATATTGAAACACTTAAAAAAGCGTTTGCCGATGTTGACACAGCTCTTAACGATATTAGCCAGTTCAGACGCAATGCCCTTCCTCAAATGGCTACTTCTATTAAAGAACTTGATGATATGACTGGAAAAATGGAAAAAGCGATTACTAGTATGGAAAAAGGCAATCAGGTAAGTGATACCTTTTCCATAACATTGAATAACGAGGCATAGAACTAGCTCGCATTAAAAACATCTAAATCATTTTCAGCCAGTGCAATGATATCCAGAGCAGTGATCGATTTAAACTGGCTTGGATTCGTTGCACAGGTTGGGAGTCATTGCCTATCTCCCTAAGGTAATTGACTAATCCCAGATTCAATCACTTCGTTAACTTTTTTCTTAGTTGCATACACTAAAAAATAAGCACTTTGATCACTATAATTAACCACACCTTCCTCAATGAACTCCCATTTATTTTTAGCCGATATAAGTTTTTTAGCCAACGTATCGTCGTTAGAACTGCTAGCAAATTTATCTAAAGAAAGTTTAAATTCTTGGCTCATTGTAGCTGGGTCTAAGCGCTGTGACTCTGTATTACTAAGTGAAAGTGCGCCGTTGTAGACACTGGCAATATCAAAAAAACGTGCAATGATTGATTCAATCTGAAGTAATGCAAATTGATATTTTTCCTCTTCACTTAAAGGCTTAGTTTTTTTAGTTAAAGACAATTGGTAAAGGTCTGTTTGATAAGTCCTAAGGTCTCGTCGCACTTCAGCATCGATATCCCAACCGTAATCACTAGAGTAAGAAATAATAACCAAGTCTTTTAATTTACCCCATGATGCGTTTAGTTTTTCTGCCTGCACTGGGTCTTCATTGTAATAAGCTTTTAGGGTTGAATTTGCTTTTTTCTTATAAGACTCTAAATCTTTTTCGTATTTTTTATTACCCTCAGACAAGCCTTGCATATAAAGTGCTGACATGGTCTGACTCACCGCCTGAGTATGCTTAAACAGCGCGATAGAAGAGTATGCTGAAGCTGGCAAGCACAGCAAGATCAATAAAATAAAACGTCTCAATAAGATCATTTTTTTTGCTCTTTATGTTTTTGATGCTATTAAATAGCTTATTCTAATTGAATTTTTTTAGCGGTTACATATAATTCCAATAGTTACGCTAAAACTATGCTGTTTGGCACATTTTATCAATATAAAGTTTACCGCTCTATTAAGCCTAACAAACTAGATTGAATGGCCGCTTTAAATATTTGATTCTAGCCAAGTATTTAATTGGCTTTGCGGCAGGGCACCAGCTATCTCTGCCAGAATTGCCCCATGCTTAAAAATCTTTAAAGTAGGTATGCTGCGAATCCCATACTGCGTAGCCAGTTGCTGTTGCTCCTCTGTGTTTACTTTTATAAACACAGCCTTTCCTAAAAAGTTACCCGCCGCAGCTGTAAAGGTAGGCGCCATAGCCTTACAAGGGCCACACCAAGGGGCCCAGAAATCAACCACAATAGGGATGTCTGATTTTTGTATAAGCTTGTTAAACAGAGCAGGCGCTGCATCAACAACATTTCCAGAAAGCACCACTTTATGGCACTTCCCACATTTAGGACTATCTTTTAATCGATCGTCAGCGACTCTATTTACGGATAAACAGCTGGTGCAAATCAAAAACATATAAATCTCTATTCGCTTTTATACTTTAGGCAGAGTTAAGAATTTTGCCGCATTTTCGGCTGTGGGGTTTTCTAGGTGGGGTACAATACCTAAGCATTGGGCGGGAATCATAGCATGAAGGGTTTCTATATTTTCTTCATAAACTAACATGTCAGTATCAACTTTAGACGCCACCCAGCCAGCAATCGCTAATCCATCGCGCTGAATTGCTTCTACTGTTAACAATGCATGGTTCAAGCAACCTAGCTTCATGCCAATTACAAGAATAACAGGTAACTTTAATTCTTTAGCAACGTCGGCTAAGGTTTCTCTAGGATTCAATGGAACCTTGTATCCGCCCGCCCCTTCAATTATTACAAACTCAGAACGGTTGATCATTAATACACCCCGTAATAATCCAATAGTCCTGTCAGCACTTAGTGGCTTGCGTAGCTTTTGGCCAGCAATATGAGGCGCTATAGGTTCGACAAATGAAATTGGGTTTACTTGTTCGTATGGAATTTTATCTGTACTTTGCTCAATTAATTTTAACGCATCGTCGTTTCTCAAACCATTGGGGGTTTGCTCACAACCCGCTGCAATGGGTTTCAGACCCACCGTTGTTAAGCCTTCTAATCTAGCCTTACATAATAAAGCACTGGCTATGAGCGTTTTACCCGCGTCGGTATCAGTTCCTGTTAAAAAGTATTTTTGTTTCATGGGAATAACCTTTATTAAATCGGCTTTCTAAGTAGGCAGGTAAATACTTTATATCGAGCAGGAATACCTTGATCAATTTTAAAGTCTGTTAAAGCCTGTGTGAATTTTTTAATAGTACCTGGGCTGGTTAAACTTTTTGCACGTCCGGCAGTAATATTATGTGCACCAATTCTTTTTAAAGAATCGGTTAGCTCTCTTACCGAGTCATAATATTCAAACTCGGTGGCCAGTAATAACTGTTCAACTTCAAACTGGCTATTGCGCGCATCTACAGATAGCTGACTGCCGTCGATAAAGTCATTAACATGCTGATATTGATCTGTATTGGCCCAAGCTTGTTTTAGCTCTTTTAAAGTGCCATCCGCTAGGGTACTTAATAACAAGTGGCCACCAGGTTTTAAGCAGCGGTAAGCCTCAGTCAATACTTGGTTAAAGTCTTCGCACCATTGGACTGCGAAGTTGGAAAAAATAAAATCAAACTGAGCGTCATTAAATGGCAGTTTTTCTGCATCGCATATGGTGAATTTAAAACTGGGATAATGGCCTTTTGCATAATCCAGCATGCCTTGGGAAAGGTCTCCACCAATGATTTTTGCATTAAGATATTTTTGTTTCAATAGTGGCAAACAATAGCCAGTACCACAGCCTAAGTCTAAGATACTTTTTTTATCTTGCTTAGGGCATAGGTCGATTAACTGATTGGCAATTCGGTGTTGAATTTTTGCATATTCATCATACTGATTAGCGGCTTCGCCAAAGCTATGGGCTACAGCATCTTTTTGCTGTTTATTTTTTACAACAAGACTATCCAATTACTTACCCGCCTGCATAAACGTTAATATACCATTAGCCACTGATTGCGGCTGAGTCACTAGGCAGGCATGACTAGCATTAGGCACAAAGCTAACTAAGTGCATGGGGTTTAACTTGTTTAATTCTTGGCTTAATTTATTTGGCACTATAGCATCGTCGGTTGCTAGCACGTGCATGCATGGCTGCGGCAGTAAGCCTAATAATTTACGGTTATCGATCTGCGATAATAATTGTAACGATGCTTTTAGCACACTGCTTGATGTAGACAAACTTTGAGTATTTTGTTGTAACCATTTTAAGCTCTGCAACATATCTTTTTGCTCACCCACAACGGTTAAAGCGGCAAACCGCCGTAACGTGGTTTTTACATCGTCAATGGTTTCCATGAATCCATTGAATAACGGTGAAGGCACACCTTGCTTCCATTGTTTGCTTGCGACAAACTGGGCGTTGCTGCAAATTGTAATCACTCGTTTAATTTGATCGGGGGCTCTTGCTGCAGCCTGAACCGCCAGCATGCCTCCTAATGACCATCCTAACCAAGTGGCATTTTTTGGAGCAACATCTAGCAAAGTTGAAATAAGTTTATTAATCTCGTAATCGGCTTCGGCATTTGAACAAGGACTCGTCCCAAAGCCAGGTAAATCTACTGCCACAAAATGAAAGTGCTCACTGAATAGTTCCGCTATTGGTTTAAAAACCTGAGCGTTAGATGCCCAACCATGAATACAGAATATGACTGGTAGATTTTTGGCGTTTTTTATATCACCCCATGAATGTAACGTTAATGTCATGAGTGTTGCTCCATAGAATTTTTTTTCGACAATCCAACGCTTGCCATAACTGTTTTTAATGCTCCTAATAATTGATCCACATGATCAATACTATGAGATGCTGAAAATGTAATTCTCAATCTTGATGTTCCTACTGGTACCGTTGGCGGGCGAATAGCTGTTACCAATATGCCTACGTCTTTTAGCTGCTCACTAATGGCTAAGGCCTGACTGGCTTCACCCACCAGCAGAGGTTGAATAGCCGTATTAGAATCCATTAATTGAAAGCCAAGTAATAGAGCTTCTTGCCTGAAATATGTGATTATTTTATTTAAATGCCCACGGCGCTCAGGTTCACTACTAACAATTTTTAAACTGGTTAATGTGGCCGCTGCAATAGCGGCAGGCATGGCAGTGGTATAAATATATGGTCGAGCAAAATTGCTTAGGTAATCAATTAGTTCTTCGCTGCCTGCCACAAAAGCTCCCGCTGTGCCCATTCCTTTACCCAATGTGCCCATTAGTATTTGGGCGTCGCTTTGGCTAACGCCTTGCTCTTCACACAGCCCAGCACCTGTGACCCCCAACGCTCCCATACCATGAGCGTCGTCTACCATTAGCCATGCATCTTTTTCTTTTGCTAATTTGGCCAGTCCAGGTAAATCGGCTTTATCGCCGTCCATACTGAAAACGCCATCGGTTACAATGAGTTTTCGGCGAGCTGATGAGTTGTCCAATTTATTTGATAAATTTGCTAAATCGTTATGTAGATAACGTTGAAAACGAGCGCCGCTTAATAAACCCCCGTCTAATAACGACGCGTGATTCCATTTATCTTCAAACACCCCGTCTTGCTTTAATAGCAAAGACCCAATCACTCCCAAATTAGCCATATAGCCAGTACTGAACAATATGGCTTTATTGCGTCCAGTAAATTTAGCTAATTCGTGCTCTAAAGATTCGTGGGCTTGGGTATGTCCATTAACTAAGTGGGCAGCGCCACTGCCAACACCATATTGCTTAGCCGCAGCTTGAAATGATTCGATTAATTTTGGATGGTTTGCCATACCTAGGTAATCGTTACTGCAAAACGTAAGGTATTGCTCGCCATCCACTTGCATTAAGGGCCCTTGCGGACTTTGTGCAATGCGGGTGGCGCGAAATAAATTTTGCTCGCGACGTTGATTAAGATCGGCTGCTAGGTCAAATGACATAAAACGGATTTTATATCTGTTAAACAGTTGCGTCGTAAAAAGGCTGGGCTTGGTCGTTCTTTTGAAGCTGCTTTGTTAATACGCCTTCTTGATCTTTGTCGTTACGCTTAACAATGGCTTGCTCAGGCTTAATGCCTAAACGAGCAAATAATTTCATGTCTTCGTGGGCTTCTGGGTTAGGGGTCGTTAGCAAGCATTCGCCGTAGAATATGGAGTTTGCACCCGCTAAAAAGCACATGGCTTGCATTTCATCAGACATAGATTCACGTCCAGCGGATAAGCGTACATGGGATTTTGGCATTAAAATTCGAGCAACGGCGATGCAACGGGCAAATTCAATGTGATCTAAATCTTCGACATTTTCCATTGGAGTACCCTTGACCTTAACCAACATATTAATAGGTACGCTTTCTGGCTGCACAGGCAGGTTGGCTAGCTGTGTTAACAGGCCAATACGGTCGTTTTGAGTCTCACCCATACCAATGATACCCCCTGAGCAAATTTTCATCCCACTGTCCCTTACATTTTGCAATGTATCTAGACGATCGCCGTAGGTGCGAGTGGTAATAATTTTACCGTAGAATTCTGGGCTGGTGTCTAAGTTGTGATTGTAATAATCAAGACCTGCTTCAGCCAATTGACCTGCTTGGTCTTCGTCTAGCATGCCTAATGTCATACAGGTTTCTAGGCCCATTTCACGGACACCTTTTACCATTTCAAGCACGTAAGGCATGTCCCGTTTATTTGGGTTTTTCCAAGCGGCACCCATGCAAAAGCGGCTAGAACCTTTGGCTTTTGCTTCAGCGGCTTTATTTAGCACGGCTTCGACTTCCATTAGGCGCTGTTTTTTTAGGCCAGTATTATAATGAGCTGATTGAGGACAATATTTGCAATCTTCTGGGCAAGAACCCGTTTTAATGGACAGCAAAGTACTGATTTGTACTTCGTTAGGATTAAAGTTTGCACGATGCACTGTTTGAGCATCAAACATTAAGTCGTTAAAAGGCTTGTTAAATAACGCTTGAACCTCTTCACGGCCCCAGTTATGACGTATAGATTGTTGTGTAGATGCGCTCATGACTAATCCTTCAAATCTTTGTTTATGCTTATTATTAGCGATTATTGGCTGCAAGCAATACCTGAACTATGACACCCAGGAGGGTTAAAAATATATCAGCTGACATAATACTAAATCATGTGGAGCAGTCAACCTCCATTAACCATAAGGTTAACTACTGATCACAAAACAACCTAAATTTTGTATAGTGCAAAAAAAAGCCACTCTTCCTTGAGCGGCTCTTTCGGTTTTCTAGGGTATTTAAATTGGGTGCTTAAAAAATCACATTTCAGATAGAGAAGTGTCGGTAGTCGCAATTACACTGCTGATTACATGGATAACACCATTTGATGTCTGTACATCTGTAATAACCACTGGAGCGCCTTCTATAGTCAGCACACCGTCATTAATTAAAATTGACACTTCTGCAGCAGAGTTCAGTGTTTGGATATCAGCACCGTTGGCAGCAAACGCCATAACTGAATCGATTTCAGAGCCGTTAATTACATGTTGCTTTAAAATGTCAGCTAAATTGGGTAAAGCCAGTAAATCGGACGCATCATCAACATCGTCAAGCGCGGCTATCAATGCAACGAATGCTGCATCTGTAGGTGCAAAGACAGTAAACGGACCTGCACCATCTAGACTTGTATCTAATCCTTCTTGGCTTAAAGCTGCAAGCAGGGTCGTAAACTCTGGAACACTGGCTCCAGCCAATGCTGTAACAAGACCTGCGATTGTTTCATTTGTGTCAGAAAGATCGCTGGCTGTTGGCGGGACCAGTACTTTATTGATGGCATGAATAACACCGTTAGATGTTTGGACATTTGGGATTATGACCTTTGATAAGTTAACGTAAAGATCTTCACCTGTTAACGATAATGCTATTAGAGCACCGTTCTCACTATTCGAGTCTGAACCGCTAAGAGTAGACGTCGTATTTGAATCTGATTGTGCAATGGATATAGCAGCATTGGCTAAGACTTCGCCAGCTAGAACATGGTAAGTAAGAATGTCACTCAAAGAATTGTCTGCCAGTAAATCTGCTGATGTTATATCGTTTTCGGTTAAATATGCTGTAAAAGCATCATCTGTAGGCGCAAATACTGTGAATGGGCCTTCACCTTGCAACGTGCCAACTAGATCGGCTGTTGTGACCGCAGTCACCAATGTATTAAAACTGCCGTTTGCAATTGCTGTTTCCACTATATCGAGCTGTTGTGCGACATCGTTATCGTCGCTGCCACAACCCACTAAT
This sequence comes from Crocinitomicaceae bacterium, assembly GCA_047628755.1. Lineage (GTDB taxonomy): Bacteria > Pseudomonadota > Gammaproteobacteria > Pseudomonadales > Oceanobacteraceae > Bermanella. The sequence goes on from JBLHVV010000002.1 coordinate 47,630, forward strand.
CCAATCGTACCCGCTAGGGCTAATGCTAATATTTTTATTTTCATATTGTGTCTCCTGTTTTTGTGTCTATTTTTACGGGCCTAATTTTTTATTAGATCTATTTTTATAGATCAAAATTTTAGTGTTAAATGATCAGTTTTTTAAAATTATTAAAAAAAACCTTTAAAAATCAAACCACTAAAAAACTAATAAGACAGAAACTCAGGGTGAATTTAATTTACCTATAAATCCAATTTAAAATAACTTACGTAAACATATGTTCGCTCAAAATAATATCCATTAAAACTTGATTACTTTTGGCGCACACTAACTATAAATTAAAAATCTATGACTTTCTTCCAATACTTTCTTAAATATAAAAATGCAATAATTGATCTGAAATTAAAGACCAAATTGGCCAGTCAGAATGTTCATTTATCTAATTACCTCTATTATAAATAGTTATAAAAGCATCTTAAATAATCATTGTATATTTTGCTTAGAACATTCAAAAAATACTATTTGTATTTTATGTTGCGAAGCTCTTCCAAAGCTGAGCAACCACTGCAGTAACTGCGCAGAGCCTAATTATCACGGTGAAATATGCGGAAACTGCCTCAAAACACCACCAGAATTTGACCATGTGGTCAGTCCATTTTTATATTCTGGACCGATAAAAAAACTTATTATTGCTTTTAAATCAAAAACTAATGCAATAGGCAGTGATTATTTAATTAATACATTAAGCTTACAGCTTTCAGAATATTCTTATGACTGCATCGTTCCAGTCCCTTATCACTGGAAAAATTTATTAGCCAGAGGGCATAACCCAGTTAGAGAACTGGCTAAAAAATTAAATGTTAAACTTAATATTGAAATGATAGATGGATTAATTCGAGAGCAATATAAACCAAGTCAAAAAACACTAAAACGTAAACAAAGGTTCCGTAATTTACAGGGTGCCTTTTCATTAAATATAAAGGTAATAAATATTAAATATAAAAATATTAAAGGTAAAAATATTTTACTAGTAGATGATGTTCTGACAACTGGCGCAACCTGTAATAGCGCGGCTAGAATATTAAAAAAATCTGGGGCAAAAAGCGTCACAGTGGCTTGCTTGGCTAGAACGCCAGTAAAAACATAATTTTGGAAATTGCAAAAGATTTGGTCGAATATGAGCGAGCGTTGTTAGCACACACAATCCAGCTAAAATCAGCTGATTGATGGTGCATAACATCGCAGTTTTAGGTTAATCTTTGTTATGAGCCTCAAGCTGCTTATTAAGCTCTGTTTCCATGGCTAGTGGTGATTGTGTATTTCTAGCTAATAAGCGATACATAACGGGTACAATGATCAAGGTGAATACCGTGGAGGCAATAATACCCGTTAGCACCACAATACCAATTACCATGCGAGTTTCTGAACCTGCACCAAAAGATAGAATCAATGGCACAGCACCAAAGGCTGTGGTGATGGCAGTCATTAAAATAGGGCGTAACCTGATGGTGGCCGCTTCAATAATAGCTTGCTCAAATTCCATACCTTCGTCCCGCAGCTGGTTGCAAAACTCAACAATTAAAATACCGTTTTTAGCCGTGAGTCCCACCAGCATGATCAAGCCGATCTGCGAATAAATATTCAGTGACTGGCCAAACACATACAGCCCAGCTAATGCCCCGATCATTGCCATGGGTACGGTGAGCATAATCACTAATGGGTGAATGTAGCTCTCAAACTGTGCAGCTAATACTAAAAATACCACGATCAGTGCCAGTGCAAAGATAAAATAAATAGATTGCCCACTATTCTCTAAGTCTTGTGATTGTCCTTTGTAGCTAATGACAGCCTCAGCAGGCAAATGTGTTTTAGCTAGGTCGTCCAAATAATCTATGGCTTCACCCAAGGTATAACCGTCGGCTAGGTTGGCTTCCAGTGTGATGGCTCGAATACGATTATAACGATTTAGTGTATTAGCATCGGCGCGCTCAGAAATAGTGACTAAATTTGCCAGTGGAATTAGGGCATCGTTGTAACGACTGCGCACATAAATATTTTTCATGTCCAGTGGCGTATTTTGCAAGTCACGCTCACCCTCTAGAATCACATCGTATTCTTCACCGCGATCTAGGAATGTGGTCACTCGCCTTGATCCTTGTAGTGCGGCCAAGGTATTACCAATCTCTTCAGCGCTTACACCTAAGTCAGCAGCACGCTGGGTGTTAATGTTGATCAACACCTGAGGCTTGGTTTCTTTGTAGTCGTGATCAAGACCCATAAGCTTTGGATTTTCGGTGGCCTTTTCTAGCATAATATCTCGCCACTGGGCCAGCTGTTCATAATTACTGCCACCAATCACAAATTGAACTGGCTTGCCGATGCCACCACCTAGAGCTTGTCGCATAATGGCAAAAGCGCGCACACCTGCTAAGTCACTTAAGCTTTTGTTAATTTGTCCAATTACTTCGTTGGCTGGTGGACGTTCACTCCAATCTTCCAGTACAACAATCACAAAACCGCCAGAATAATCAGAGGTTGAACCAAAGCTCCTTGGCGTGCGCACTAATAAACGTTTGACTATACCTTGGTCTACCATAGGCATTAAGCGGGTTTCAATTTCATCCATGTAGGCTTTTGAATAATCGTAACTGGAACCCTCGGGGGCAGAAACTAAAACAAAGAATGCTCCTCGATCTTCCTTCGGAGCAAATTCGGTAGGAATATTATTAAATAGCCATGCACAACTGAGTAGCGCTAAGCCTAATAATATCAACGCTCGCTTAGGTGAGTTCAATGCCTGAATTAAATACTCTTTATAATGTGCTCGGAGTTTATCCAATTGAGTATTGGTTTTTCTAGTAAGCACATTTGGTTTTTCGTTAGAGTGTAATAACCGCGAGCACATCATAGGTGAAAGTGATAACGCCACCAGTGATGAAAAGCCCACCGCGGCTGACATGGCAATGGCAAATTCGGTGAACAGTTTACCCAAGTCCCCTTCTAAAAAGATGATGGGCAGAAACACTGAAATTAGTACCGCAGTGGTGGCTAATATCGCAAATGAAACTTGCCTTGCACCCAAGTAAGCTGCAACTAAAGGGGTCTCACCCTGGTCTATACGCCTTTGAATATTTTCTAACATAACAATGGCATCGTCCACCACCATACCAATGGCAAGAATTAACGCCAATAGTGTTAATAAATTTATGGTGAATCCTAACATTAGCAAAATAACAAACGTGCCCATAAGCGAAACTGGCACAGTAATAGCGGGAACTAAAGTGGCACGCACATTACCTAAAAAAACGTAAATGACCAATATCACGAGTGCCATGGCAATGAATAGAGTTTGGTAAACTTCTTTAATAGACCTTTCGATAAATACCGAACTGTCATAACTGCGCAATAGCTCCATACCTTGTGGTAAATCTGGATTAATTTTATCTAGCAGGTCTCGCGCTTTGCGCGCCACATCTAATGTATTAGCGGTACTTTGCTTGGTAATGCCTATGCCTACCATGGGTACGCCGTTACCACTGAATGATTTCCTCTTCTCTTCTGCGGCTAGTTCCACTCGAGCCACATCACTTAGGCGTACTGGGTAATCAGTGTTGGCGCGAATCACTAATTGTCCCAATTCTTCAGGTGTAGGATATGCACGCTCTAGGCGCACAGTAAACTGACGCTGTTCTGACTCAATACTACCAGCTGGCAGTTCAATGTTTTCGCGGCGTAAGGCATCTTCTATATCACCCACTGTCAATTTACGAGCGGCCAAAGCTTTACGGTCTATCCAGACTCTTAATGCATAATCTAAACCACCACCAACTCGAACACGGGCTACCCCGTCGAGAACACTAAAGCGGTCTATTAAATATCGGTTGGCATAATCGGTAAGCTCTAATAACCCCATGTTTTCACTCACAAGGTTAAACCACATAATAGTGTCGTCATCGGCCCCTGCCTTAGTCACTTCCGGTGGGTCAGCTTCGTCGGGTAAATTATCTAATATCCGAGAGACCCGGTCGCGAACATCATTGGCGGCAGCGTCAATGTCGCGAGTCACATTAAACTCAATGGAAATATCTGAACGGCCATCTTTGCTGGAAGAAACTATATTCTTAATGCCTTCGATACCAGAAATTCTATCTTCAATTACCTGGGTAATACGTTGCTCTACAATGGCGGCAGCCGCACCTGTGTAATCTGTGCTGATGCTAACCACTGGGGCATCAATATCTGGATATTCACGCAGAGGTAATTTATCAAATGCTAATAAGCCAAAAGCTAAAATAAGTAAGCTAATAACCGAAGCAAGTACTGGCCGTTTAACGGAAAGGTCGGTGATGATCATGCGTCACCCTTGCGCCAGCTTTCAATTTGCGACTTAACTTTACTGCCAGTTTTTACTTTTAATAAACCCTGCAACACAATTTTATCACCTACCTCTAAACCGCTTACTACTTCTACTTGGCCATTTTGGCGAATGCCAATCTCGATAGCTTGCTCACTGACGATCATCTCTGGACTTACTTTATACACTAGATGCTTATTAGCGCGCATGAACACTGTTTCTTCGGGAAGCATTTTAGTGACCCGTTGCTGGCCAATTAAGTCCAGTGCCAGTAACATACCTGGGCGTAATAAAGCTTCCTCATTCTGAATATTGGCTCGCACTTTTATGCTGCGGGTATCAGGGTTAACACGAGAATCTAAGGTGACAATTTCACCCTTAAACGTAAGCTCAGGGTAGGCTACACTTACCGCATTAATGGTTTGACCCACTTTAATCCGTGGCAGATAGATTTCAGCCAGGTCAAAATCCATTTGTAAATTTGCAACCGAGTCTAAGGTGGTAATTTGGTCGCCAGGGGTAAGCAATGCACCGACGCTCACATTGCGCAAACCTAACAAACCATCAAAAGGAGATTTGATCACTCGGTCAGTTAGTTTAGCTTCTACTTGAGCAATGCGAGCACGGGCGGTATCGATGGAAGATTGTAAGCGGTCAAGCTCAGATCCAGAGACAGATTTCTGCTTAACCAGGCTCTCAATGCGTTTATATTCACGCTGTTGTTCGGCTAGTTCAATTTTGGCCACATTAAATTGGGCTAATTCTTCATCGTTGGCAAGGGTCAGCAACACTTGCCCCTTTTTCACAAGCTGGCCCTGCTTAAAGGCAATCTTGCTGACTTTTTCGGTAACACTAACCGTTAAAATAACAGACTCTGCTGCCCGAGCACTGCCAAGCGCTTCTAATGACTCTATAATCTCACTTTGCTTAACTTCAAATAATACAACCAGAGTATCTGAACGTGGCCTTTGATTGGACTGACTGTCACTGTAGTAGCGCCATATAACCGCGATAATTATTATTATAAGAGAGCCATAAGCAAGCTTGCGCAACATGAGTTAGTCCTAGGTAGATAATAACAAAATTCAAAAATTTATTGAAATATAGTAGTCCAGTATGATGCTAGAAACGATGATTAGTTTCATCTACAAATAAACATAAACAGTTTAATTAGCTATATAAAGGTAAAAGGATAGGAATGCATCCATAATTAAAATAGACAATATGAGTCACCACATCAATTACATAACTCGCAACATCAGAATGAAATCAGTACACTGCACCCATTTATTTAAAGGCCATAATCATGTCTCACGATTACGACAGTCTCACCCCAGATACGGTGCTAAACGCCATAGACTCAATTGTTGATTCCATGGGGATGATTACTAGCGGACATCAACTGGCTCTTAACAGTTACGAGAATCGTGTTTATCAAGTTGGTGTTGAGGACAACTTAGATTTAATTGCTAAGTTCTACCGCCCTAATCGCTGGTCTAAAGAAGCCATTCTAGAAGAACATAACTTTAGTCTTGAATGTAAAGAAGACGACTTACCGGTGGTGGCCCCCTTAGTAATAGAAGGAAACACTTTATTTCATTTTGAAGGCTTTGATTTTGCGTTGTTTCCAAAGCAAGGTGGCTATAGTGGCCAGATTGAAAACTTAGACGATTTTGAACAAATGGGCCGCTTGTTAGGTCGACTTCACCAGACTGCCAACTGCATTGAAGTGCATAACCGCATTTCTATTACTCCGCAAACATTTGCAGTAAACAGCCGTAATTATTTACTAGACAATCACTTTATAGACGATGGTTTATTGCCTGCGTATGAAAGTCTCAGTTCTGACCTTGTTGATTTAATTCAACAAAAATGGGAACAAGCAAATCCCAAGCTAAAACTTACCCATGGTGATTTGCATGCCGGTAACTTACTTTGGTCCCCTAGCCAAACTGAAAACTTGCCACATATGGTTGACCTAGATGATTGCGCATTGGCCCCACGTATTCAAGATATTTGGATGTTAATGCATGGCGAGAGAGATGAGATGCAAAGTCAGCTGGCTGCCATTGCACGTGGCTATGAACTGTTTTTACCCTTCCCTACACAAGAGCTCATGTTGATTGAAACTTTACGCACCATGCGGTTAATGCATTACAGTGCGTGGCTGGCTAAACGCTGGGAAGACCCAGCTTTTAAACAGGCTTTCCCTTGGTTTAATACTGGCCGTTATTGGTCAGAGCAAATTTTAATTTTACGTGAACAGTTTTCAGCCATGCAAGAACCTCCATTGGCCCTAGGCTATTAAAGATACATTAAAAGCCAAAGTTAATTAGAAGATTTTGGCTTTGAATATAACTGCTGAATACTAGAAAAGTCCTTTGCTCCTTTATCTTCGGCTTCTGAGTTTTTATGCAGGCTAAATAAATTACGCGCAGTCGACCCCATAGGAATAGAAGATCGGCTGGCTAATGATGCTTCAGTGGCCAAGCCTAGATCTTTTAACATTAGGTCTACCATGAATCCACCTTGGTAATCGTTAGAAGCTGGGGCTCCTTTCATAACACCTGGCACTGGATTATATTTTTCTAAACTCCAATTGCAGCCTGAACTTTTTAACATGATGTCTGACAAGGTTTTAGGGTCTAAGCCATTATCCATTCCTAGCTGAAGCGCTTCTGCTGTGCCCGCCATGTGAATAGCCAATAGCATGTTATTGCATACTTTTGCCACCTGACCTGCACCGACTTCGCCGGCTAAAAATATATTTGCGCCCATGGCCTGTAAAACTATTTTAGCAGATTCGTAATTAGCTTCTGTGCCACCAACCATAAATGCCAACGTGCCTGCCGCTGCCGCTGCAACGCCGCCAGAAACCGGGGCATCTACAAAACAAATACCCGCTTGCTCTGCTGCCACACCAACATTGCGAGAGTTTTCAGGGGAAATAGTTGAGCAATCTAACACAAGTGCCGTTTTAGGAATGACATGTAATAATGCATCGCTTCCATTGCTGTTAGCATTGCCAAGGTAAACGCTTTCAACAATGTTACCATTAGGCAGCATGCTTACTACGTAATCGGCCTCTTGAACAGCATCTGCTGCGGTGTTAACAATGGTGCAGCCAACTTGTTTAGCATAAGCTTGAGCGGCGGGTGAAAGGTCGAATGCACGGACCTCAAATCCGCCCTTCACTAGATTAGCGGCCATACCCCCGCCCATGTTACCTAAGCCAATAAACGCGACTTTTTTAGCCATGACACTTCACCTACTATTGTTATTGTTATTGATATTTAGTTAGTATAATTCTTACATATCCGCCAGTGGATTTTTCGACCACGGGGCTTTGAAAAATGAAGCCACGGCGTCTTCTGTAACGTCACTTAATTGCTTAAACTGCCATTGAGGATTCTGGTCTTTGTGTACTAACAAAGCCCGAACCCCTTCTGCAAATTCGGTATGGCGTACAATGTTGGTGGCCAACAAGATTTCTTTTTCGAAGACAGATTTCAAAGTTAAATCTTTGCATACTTCTAGCTGATGCAATATCCATTTAATGGCTAATGGTGAACCACTTCCAATTCCACCTTTAGCACGAACCATCCATTTATCTTCTGAGTCTAAACTCATAAATCTCTGGGCGATGACTTCTGCATTATCACCACTGCAGAGTTGATTAATAATAATTTTATTTTTTTCTAAGTTACCTACTGGCATATCGTTCACACTACTGGCATGTTGCTCGGTAAAAAAATTATTCAAAGTATCTTTCGCATTATCACCAACCCAATCTAAGCCTGTAACAAAGTCCATAACCGTTTGCTTTTTGACATGACTAACCGTGTAGTCGGCTATGCCTACATACACACTATCAGCGCCGTTAATCGAAGCGGCTGTTAATGCTAAAAATCGACCACACTGACCAGGCATTCTATTTAAAAAGTAACTGCCACCCACATCAGGGAATAATGCAATGGTCACCTCAGGCATGGCGATACGAGTTCTTTCTGTGGCAACTCTGTATTCACAAGCGGCAAACACACCAAGACCTCCACCCATTACAATACCGTGGCCCCAGACAATGGTTGGCTTATTATAATTATGTAATAAATAATCTAAGCGATATTCACATTCAAAAAAGGCTTCGGCGTATTCACATGGACCGCCCGGTTGTTCGATAGAGGAATTTCGCAAAGCCTGAACATCGCCACCAGCACACAAGGCCTTGTCACCTGCACCTTGAATGAATAATGCCGCTACTTTTTTATCGCTCTGCCACTTTTTAAGTTGGCTGAGCATTCGCTCAACCATTTCAAGTGTTAGTGAGTTTAAAGTTTTTTCACTGTTTAACGTCACCAGACCAATTACTTGACCATTTTTAGTGGCCAGTTCTTCGAACAATACGGAGGCTGTCATCAAATCTTTGTCCACTAGCTATTCTTCCATTCAGGCTTACGTTTTTCTACAAAGGCAGCAACCCCTTCTTTTTGATCATTACTATCCCAAAGCTTAACAAACAATTCACGTTCTTTTGTATATGCTGAAGCCATGTGACCGCTGCGGGCTTGCATAATTAATTCTTTACAATAGCGTATAGAGGTAGGTGATTGCTTTTCAACTTTGGCTGCAAGTTCTAACGCGTGATCCAGTCCAGTTCCAGTGGCAACAACTTCGGATACCAAACCAATTTTCTCAGCTTGTGGTGCTTTTATGCGCTCGCCTAAAAGAATCATACGCTTTGCCCAGCCTTCGCCAATTAACCAGGACAATTGTTGTGACCCTAAGCCACAAGGTAATAAACCAACAGATGCTTCAGGCAATGCCATTTGTGCTTGCTGTTCACAAATTCGAACGTCACACGATAACGCCACTTCTAAACCACCACCCATGGCAAAACCTGTAATAGCAGCAATAGATACACCCTGATAATCTGCCAGCGCTTCGAAAGCACTGCCAAACGCCACCGAAAACTCAAATGACAAACCCTTATCGTTATGATTAAAACGATTTAAATCTGCACCTGCGCTAAAGAATTTTTCACTTTCACTGGTCAAAATTAATGAATAGTTTTCTGTGTCTTCATTCAGTTCGCCTATTATCTGTTTAAAATAGTTTAGACTGTCTGGTGTCCATGTATTGGCAGGTGGATTGTTTAGTGTAACGATCGCCACGTGGCCGCGTTTTTCTAATTTAAGTAAATCACTCATCTTGTATCCTTAAATTCTTTGTTTAGTTATTCATAAAAAAGACTAACGAATCGCGTCTATAGCGCCATCTTCAAGAATGCGTCGTGCCACAATTACTCGCATCACTTCGTTAGTACCTTCTAATATTTGATGTACTCTGGTGTCGCGCATAAACCGTTCAATGGGGTATTCTTTAATATATCCATATCCACCATGAAGCTGCAACGCTTCATTGCACACATTAAAACCAACGTCGGTAGCAAAGCGTTTTGCCATGGCGCAGTAAGTGGTTTTATCAGGATGGTTGTTGTCTATTTTACTTGCTGCTAAGCGAATCATTTGTCTTGCTGCCACCAATTCAGTAACCATATCGGCTAGCTTGAATTGCAAAGCCTGAAAGGCAGCCAATGGCTTACCGAATTGTTGTCTCTCTCGCATATATTGCTGCGCATGGTTAAGACAAGCTTGAGCAGCGCCCATAGAGCAGCTAGCAATGTTAATGCGACCGCCATCAAGGCCTTTCATGGCAATTTTAAACCCTTCACCTTCTGCACCCAATAAACAATCTGCTGGTATTTTTGCATTGTCAAAACTGATGGCTCGAGTGGGTTGCGAATTCCAGCCCATTTTAGCTTCGTTTTTACCATAGCTAACGCCTTTAAAATTTGCTGGTACTGCAAACGCTGAAATGCCTTTGGCGCCACTTTCTTGAGACCCTGTACGCGCCATTACCACTAATACATCGGTGGCGCCCGCACCACTTATAAACATCTTGCTGCCATTAAGGATGTAATAATCGCCGTCTCTTTTGGCTGTGGTTCTCAGTGCACCGGCATCACTGCCTGCACTAGGTTCGGTAAGACAGTAAGACGCCAGTTTTTCTCCAGCAATTAAATCCGCACACCATTGTTGCTTAATAGATTCCGTTCCCCAGCTGGCAATCATCCAACTGGCCATGTTATGAATTGATACAAAAGCCGCCGAAGAAGTGCATCCCATTGCAAGTTCTTCTAAAATAATGGTGGTATCTAACCGAGAAAGGTTCATTCCTCCCACACTTTCAGGGCAGTACATTCCCATAAAACCTAATTCACCTGCTTTTTTAAGCATGTCTTTAGGAAATATTTTTTGTTCGTCCCACTGCGCTGCAAAGGGCGCCATATCACCCGTTGCGAAATTACGTGCAGCGTCCTGAAAGGCCAGCTGATTTTCGTTTAGTGAAAAATCCATTATCTATTTCCTTACTGCTTTTTCTTATTATTCATTGTTATAATTTTTTCATTACTGCGCCAAATAGTTCGTTATCATCGGGCAATATCTTAGCTACTTTTAGCGGTTTGGATATCCATGTTACATTAATCAAGTCTTTCCACGTAATGTTGTTGTTGGTACCGTTTCCACCCCATGACCCACACCCTAACGAAAAGGTTTGTCGCATGCCGTTCCATAAGTTACCACTATTAGAAGGGGCTTGTGGTTGGTTAACCATGACTCTTGATGTTTTGGTGTTCATGCCAAACTTCAAAATATGTTCATCGTTATAAGAATAAATTCCACATGAATGTCCCTGACCTTGATAAGCCTGAATTTTATTAGTCAGCGCTATGGCCTCATCTATATTAGCCACTTTATAAAATGCCATAGCCACTGACATTTTTTCTCCAGAAAATGGAAAGTCTTTACCCGCGCCAATTTCTGGTACGATAAAAAAAACCTTGTCTTGGGGCAATTTAAAACCGGCCATTTTTGCCATATTTAACGCAGGTTGTGCCACTATATCAGGATTAATTTGTCCATTAATCCAAATAACGTTTTGTAGCTTTTGCTTTTCTTCTTCACTGACCAAATAACCACCTTGAGCCTGAAGGTCTTCTAATAATTGATCATAAATACTGGCAAACGCTAAGATTGAATTATCAGCTGAGCAGGAAGCCGCTAGATCTAAGGTTTTTGAAATACGAATTTTTTCTGCTGCATCTTTTAAGTCTGCCGTATCGTCCACCGTAATAACGGCGTTACCCGCGCCAACACCTAAAGCTGGGGTTCCTGACGAATAGGCGGCGCTGACCATGGCTGGTCCTCCTGTGGCTAAAATCCTATCGCATTGGGCCAGCAGTTGTTCAGTTCTTTCTAAGGTTGGAGATTCGATTGCAATAACTAAGTCTTCAGGGGCTCCACACGCTTTAATAGCTTCACGTAAAATATCACAGATCATTTTATTGGTTTGCTGTGAACGGGGGTGCGGCGCCAACACTATGGAGTTTCGACCTTTTACCGCCAGTATAGATTTAATAACTGGCGTGGCTTCAGGGTTGGTACAAGGGATTAAAGCACCCACAACGCCCATTGGTTTCGCTATTTTTATAATATTGCGCTCTTTATCTTGCTCAATGATACCCACTGATTTGTCGTGAATAATATCCATTAAAGTAGCGCGAGTCTTACGAGAAATTTTTAACAATTTACCCTCATAGTTACCTAGCTGAGTTTCATCTAATGTGAACTGGGCAATTTTCTCAGCTACACCGGGGCGGCACACCGCCCAAACCATGGTGGTTATCAATTCATCTACTTGTTGCTGACTGTAATTTTCAATTTGCGCTTGAGCAATACGCGAACGCTCAATCAAGTCGCTGACTTCAGCTACTTTCTGGTGAGCCTGACCTTCAATTTGATCTTGATGTTTTTCAGCAGTATTGATGCTCACAGTAATCTCCAGATAAGTGGCTACGGTACTTTCTTGTTTTTTATAATTATGATTGTTATAGAAACACACGATATAACCAGTAGGAATTGACTATCTTACGGTTTAGATGGATTATATTGCGCTTTAGTAAGGCAAGGAGATTGAAATGAGCAGTCTTTCACGATGGCCATTATCAGATGATGCTATTCGTTTTATTACGCCTCATGTTTTGACCAAGCGCTTACAGCAGCACCCTTTATCCCAAGGACTGCATTTGACAGCCATGGGGTACTACCCCAGAGCAGAAGGCCATGTAATGATTCGCAACGGTCACCCTGATCATATTCTTATTTACTGCACTGCTGGCAAAGGATCGGTAACTTTAGAAGGTGAAACCAGTAATATAGGTGCTGGTGATATTTTGTATTTACCCAGTAACTCTAATCATCAATACGCTGCAGATAAAACCGAGCCTTGGTCCATTTATTGGCTGCACTTTGACGGGTCTTTAGCCAACGCATTCTGCCAACACATTAACCAAGCTAAGCGTCAGTTTGACATTGGCGTTCAACCTAGGGTTGTTAGGGTATTTGATGGCATTGCTGAACTCAGACACAGCAGTCATAACCTAGATGAGTTTATTCAAGGGGGCCATCAACTTCAGGCTCTATTAAGCTACCTTGCATTACTGATTCAGCAGCGCCAACCTTATGCCGTTAAACAGCTAGACACCGAAAACATTCGAGCTTTAATGCAAGAGAATATTCATGGCAAACTAGACCTTGATACGCTTGCTAAGCAGGCTAAATTATCTAAATATCATTTCTCAAAAAAGTTTAAAAAAGTCACTGGTCAGTCACCCATTAATTACTTTATAAGCATGAAGATGCAACGAGCTTGTTATTTATTAGACAGCACCCCAAGATCCATAAAACACATTGCGTCAGAACTGGGCTACCAAGACACCTACTATTTCTCCCGTCTATTTAAAAACAACATAGGCATCTCCCCAAATATTTATCGCAAGGCCAAACTTTAAAATACACTGTTATTTGTTAATAAATATAGGTATTAATTACCACTGACTCTCAAATACTTCATCCCTCACATTACAGCTGATTATTAAGCTGGTAATATCCTGCACAAAATTTAATAAGCCATTTATAGGATAATAGATAATGAATAAAGTAATCACCCTAGCCTGCATAACAGCACTGAGCTTCCCTAGCTTTGCCGAGTCCGAATTTGATACCAGTAAACTATCAATTGGTGTTGGTTTTAATCACAACCGCATTGATAACTCTAGCTTTGGTGGTTCAGATGTTGAAGCCAACGGTTTTCAGTTATTTGGTGGGTATGATCTAGGCAATAAAAAAGGCTTTGATCTCTCCGCGGAAGTAGGAATTATCAATACTGAGAGCTTTGGTGATATTAACGAAGATTCTGATGGAATTTGGGTAGCGAGTATTATTAAAAAGGAGCTGCCTGAAGTTAATAGCAAGTTGGCGGGCATAGCTCGTCTAGGTTACGGTATTGGTGGTGACGACGGTCTTATCATGGGTTTTGGTGCTCAATTGCGTGTTAATCCTGCAGTGGTCATTCGCTTTGAATACCTAAATAAAGACATAACTCAGTCTTACCAAGCTAATGCGGTTTATCACTTCTAATAAAAACCCGCTTCAGCCTGCCCTGTTCTATAATGTCTATATATTACCCAGTAGTATATTGGCGAAATGAATACTCAGGCTGACAATTCACCCGTTATTTTTGGGTGAACTTCAGGTATCATGCGCCCCTCAAAGACAAAACACTCTATTTCCTACTTTATGAAAGGTTATAGACGAGTTTTAAGCTGATATCAGCTTGTTACTCCCCAGACCGGATACCTAATTTTTATGTCACTAGCGCTACCCAGCCAACTGTTACTTCAGCAAGATTTACCTGAAAAGGCTTTATTGATCAATCCTCCACAGGATGATCTAGCCTCTAATATTTCAACAGCATGGACTGTTGCTAGCTTTAGCTACGGCGTTGATGCGGCGTTTAAAAAAGCCGGCTTTGCCACTCAATCTATTACCGAATTACCCACTGAGAAATTTAGCAGTGTTTATATATTCCTGCCTAAAGCAAAAGCGCGTTTAAGGTACATAATTGACTATGCCTGTAACAGTCTAGCCCCAGATGCTGAGATCTTTTTTGTAGGCGAAAATAAAGGTGGCATTAAGAGCCTAGCAAAAAGTATCAAAGATGACTTTGTTAAAGTAGACAAGCTAACCACTGGTAAACACAGCGCTATTGTTGCAGCGGTTGGTCCGATCTCCATTAACGAATTTAATTTAGACAGCTATTTTGTTGCTCAAGAAAATGAACTGGGTTTAACTCTAAATGCGTTACCAGGTGTATTCAGCCAAGACCACATTGATAAAGGTACACAAGTCTTGCTGGCCAATTTACCAAGAAAAATAAAAGGCCGCGTTTTAGACTTTGGTTGTGGTGCTGGAGTTATTGGCGCTCACATTAGCAAGCACTTTGAAATCGAAGAAATTGAAATGATCGACGATGATCTTTTGGCAGTAAAAAGTGCTCAAAAGAATATCGAAACAAACGAGATGCCGCTGTCAGAATGTTATGCCAGTGACGGCCTAGAAAATGCCAACATAGAAGATCGCTACACCTGGATCATAAGTAACCCACCGTTTCACCAAGGGGTTAAAACTCACTACAACGTAACAGAGAAATTCTTAAACCAAGTTAAAGACTACTTAAAACTAAGCGGTAAGCTGTTAATTGTCGCCAACGAGTTTTTAAACTATGAAGTAACATTAAAAGAACATTTTAAAGGCATTAAAGTTTTGGCTAATGAACGGGGTTACAAAGTTATTCAGTGCGAAGGTATTGTGAGAAAAAAGACAAAGTAACAGATACTTTAATTACTAGTCTTTATTATATCGCAAAAAAAGCCCCAAGTTGAATATTCAACTTAGGGCTTTTTTTATTCGTCATCAAAATCGCGGCCTTCAAAGTATCCAGCGGCTAGGTTTTCGAAACGTGTGTACTTACCAATAAAAGCTAAGCGGTCAGTACCAATTTCACCGTTACGGTGCTTACCTATTATAATTTCGCCGATGCCTTTATCAGGAGAGTCTTCATTGTAAACTTCATCACGATAGATGAACGCAATAATATCGGCATCCTGCTCAATAGCACCTGATTCACGTAGATCCGACATCACAGGCCGCTTATTAGGGCGCTGCTCTAGTGATCGGTTAAGCTGTGAAAGCGCTAAGACTGGGCACTCAAATTCTTTCGCTATGGCTTTTAGTGATCGGCTGATTTCAGAAATTTCTTGAGTACGACCTTCGCTTTTTCCGGCCACCGTCATTAACTGAAGATAATCGACCATAATCAAACCTAGGCGATTATTATTTTCGCGGTAAACACGACGACAACGGGCACGCATTTCTTGGGGCGTTAGGCCAGACGTATCATCAATATAAAGTGGCTTGTCTTTTAGCATGTTGAAAGCTGATGTTAGCTTTGGCCAATCTTCTTCGTCTAACTTACCTGAACGCAGTCGGTTTGAGGGGATTTTACCCACTGACGAATACATACGCATAAGGAGCGCTTCTTTAGGCATTTCTAGACTGAATACCAGTACTGGTAAGTCACTGCCTAGTAATGCATTTTCACACAGATTCATGGCAAAGGTGGTTTTACCCATGGACGGACGACCGGCAATGATAACCAGGTCAGCGGTTTGGAATCCGTTGGTGCGTTCATCTAGGTTTTGAAAGCCAGTGGTTAAACCTGTTAGGCCGTCTTCCATGCCAAACATTTCTTCAATTTTTTCTAGAGTACGCGACATGATTGGGTTGACGTGCTCGGGACCTGAATCTTTTTTACCACCCCCTTCTGCCACTTCAGCGATTAGCTTTTCAGCGTCGCTAATAAGGTCTAGCGGATCGTTACCCATGTTGTTGTAAGCGCTCGCGGCAATGTCCGTGGCCGCTTCGGCTAAATTACGTAACAGTGCTTTTTCTTTTACGATGTCGGCATAGGCGTTTATGTTGGCCGCCGACGGTGTACCGTCTACTAGGTCAGATAAATAGTTTAATCCGCCCGCATTCTCAAGCTCTTCAATGTCTCTAAGTTCGTCACTTAGTGTTAATACATCAAACGGTTTTTCCTGTTCGGCTAGCTTACAAATAACCGTATAGATGTGTCGATGCTGGTGACGAAAAAAATCTTCAGGCTGGAGACGTTCGGATACGTTTTCGAAGGCACGGTTATCTAGCATTAGTCCACCCAGTACAGACTGCTCTGCTTCTACTGAGTTTGGAGGCATTTTAATGTGGGCTACTTGCTCATCCATGGGATATATAAACTACCGATAAAACAACGATTTAAGGCCCAATAGTGTGCCTGTTTTGTGGTTAAAATGCTAGCCGTCGCAGAGTAAACCTACTGTTATGACAGGCATAAAAAACCCGCCTAAAAGTTAATATTAGACGGGCTTTTTGCTGTTCTCACAACATGAAGTTTATTTAACAAACAAGCCTCATGTTTTTAAAGCCGTTATTACTCTTCAGGAACAACGTGGATAGTTAGAACCGTTGTCACGTCTGCATGTACTTGCATTGTGATTTCAAATGTACCAGTAGTACGTAGAGGGCCGTTTGGTAAACGGATCTCTGATTTAGAAGCTTGAATACCAGTAGAACTAATAAGGTCTGCAAGGTCACGAGTACCGATAGAACCGAACAATTTACCTTCTTCACCAGCTTTAACGGCCAGTGTTAGTTCAAGCTCTTTTAGCTCTTCTGCACGTTTCTGAGCCGTTGCTAATTTAGCCACCGCTTCTTTTTCAAGATCAGCACGACGAGACTCAAAAGATTCAACGTTTGCAGCTGTTGCTGGAACCGCTTTCTTTTGTGGAATTAGGAAGTTACGACCGTAACCTGATTTAACCGTTACTTTATCGCCTAGGTTACCTAGTTTTGCTACTTTTTCTAAAAGAATTACGTTCATTCTATTTCTCACACTTTACAAGGCAAATGACAAACGTCATTTATAAAAAATTAAGACCAAAGATAAAGCTCTTTAATCCGGTGTTATGCCGTGTCTTTTAATCGTTTGCGAATGTTTAGTAACATATCTATCAAGGCAATTAAAATTAGTAACGCGTACATATAAGGCAAAAAGAACAACAAACTAATATAAAATGCGATCAGCCATTGTAAACTTAATTGCTTAATTGCTACTACTGCATGAATCACACTAACGCCCATGAAAAACAGAGGCACTAATATAATTGACACCCAAGACACCTGTTCAGGGCTTGAGGTTCCTACAGTTAATACCAAACCTACTATTAACACGTACCAAATTGGTAGTGCAAAGGATTGAAACTCACTGCTGAATCCACCTGGGTTAAATAGCTTTGATTGCCAACTCCGAGCAAGTAATAATGCTCCGATAGCAAACATTTGCAGCATGGCTGCAATGCCACCTAACAACATAGGGAAAATCCAAGGACCTAACGTAGTTGCAGCTTGCGGCGCCGACTCTTGCAGTTTTATGGCGTATTCATCAGCACCTTGTTTCAATACATCAACCCAAACAGGGCTTAGTAATGGCAACAAAATAACAGTTAGTACACCCACCACAACCGAAGCGGTTATCGCATAAGATAATGACGAGGTAGCGCGCAATATAGCGGCCATCAAGGCAGTACCTAATATCACCAAACAAACGGTGAATTCCTGCTGTACCGCATACCAAGCTATACCTGGCAACAACGCGGGCAACAGAACATTTATTCCTTTATCGAGACCTTGGCGAAGAATCACCATGGCCACGATCGCTGCGCTTATCCAATATAAAAGAGGAATGGCAGCAAACAGCACTGCAAGCAGTACTGCTTGACGAGGACCTTGCATAATAAAACGTGCAATTCCTGTCATAACTTACGTCCGATTACTTATGTGCATCGGTGTAAGGAAGTAAAGCAACGTAACGAGCACGTTTAATAGCTGTAGCTAGCTGACGCTGGTACTTAGCCTTTGTACCAGTGATACGGCTAGGAACGATCTTGCCAGTTTCAGTTACGTAACCTTTAAGTGTTTCAAGGTCTTTGTAATCGATCTCGGCAGCGCCTTCAGCAGAAAAACGACAGAACTTACGACGACGGAAAAAACGAGACATAATCTATCCTCCTAGTTATTCAGCGTCAGCAGCTGGAGCCGCTTCTTCTGTTTCAGTTGCAGTTGCAGGAGCTTCAGAAGAAGACTCTTCACGACGGTCAGGACGGTCAGGACGGTCATCACGACGATCTTGACGGCTTTCAGCCGCTTTAACTGGAGAATCGCCAGTAACAGCATCTTTAGTACGAATAACCATGCTACGGATAACAGCATCGTTGAAACGGAAAGTGTTGTTTAACTCGGCTAGAGTTTCGTTATCACATTCGATGTTCATAAGAACGTAATGTGCTTTGTGGATCTTTTGGATTGGGTAAGCCAGGTGACGACGGCCCCAGTCTTCAAGACGATGGATTGAACCACCTGTTTCTTTGATAGAGCCAGTGTAACGCTCAATCATAGAAGGTACTTGTTCGCTTTGATCTGGATGTACCAGAAATACGATTTCGTAATGACGCATATAAATGCTCCTTATGGATTAATAGCCTAAGGTGAGGTTTAACACAGTCCCAAGGCAAGGAGTCCTGTTCTCATAGAAAACAGGGGCGCGTATTATGAGTAAAAAACCATCAAAATGCAATCTATACAACAATCATTTGAATGTGGTCGTAATACGCACAATTTTGAACCTTTTAAATAGCCAACAGTCTACTTTAATGTGAAGACCCTGCCAGGTGTTCACAAGTTGACGTAACGTCAATTGTTTAAAGTGTTCCTTATGCACATTGCCCCCTTCCCCTAGGGGGACTTTTTAATGCCTTATTAATATCCCGCGCAATTACTGTTCACTCACCGTATCGCTATTTCGATTCTATTATTGTTCACGGGGTAAACTGCTACTTTAAGATATTCGTTTGGGTTATTTTAATAAGTTGTGCCTGCTCTCCATCAGTCAACACATAAAGACTTCCATCTGGGCTGGTAGCGATGTCGCGGATGCGGCCTTCAATTTCAGAAAAAACCTTACCCTTATCAGTTATTTGCTTGCCGTTGATACTAAGCTCACGAATAGATTGCTCAGCCAATGCACTGACATACAATTTACTGTCATGGAATGCCATGGATGATGGGGCAATAGAAGGCGTCCAATCTACTAAAGGTTGCTGCATGCCTGGGTACTCTTTATAGGGCGTAACTTGAGCTCCGTTATAGTCTATACCTTGGGTAATGACTGGCCAGCCATAGTTAATACCGGGCTCAATAATATTAACTTCATCACCACCTTTTGGTCCATGTTCATTCTGATAGACAATACCATTCGCAATCACTAAACCCTGATGATTACGATGGCCGTAGGACCAAATTTCAGGTTTTGCATCTTTGGTTTTAACAAATGGATTGTCGTCAGGTACGCTGCCATCAGAGTTAATCCGAATAATTTTGCCCAAGTGGCTATCCAGTTTTTGCGCTTGCTCTCTAAAGTCGAAACCGTCACCAATCCCAAGAAGCAATGTGCCATCGGCCATTTGAGCTATTCGGCCTGAGTAATGTTGTGGGCCTTGCTTTAATGGTGAGGCGGTAAAGACGATATTAATGTCGTCAAGTTGGTAGCTATCTTTGCTATTATTTAACTTAGCCGACACCAATCGGGTTGCATTTCCCTTTGATGATCCGAACGCGTAGCTTAAATATAGGGTTTTGTTCATGGCGAAATCAGCATCTAACATGATGTCCAGTAAGCCCCCTTGTCCTGCAAAATAGACATCAGGAACGTTACTTACATCGGCGCTTAATATAACGCCATCGCGAACTACCTTAATCGCTCCCCCCCGCTCTGTGACTAAGATGTCTCCGTTGGGTAAAAAATCATGGGCCCAAGCTTTGTTAAAGCCGCTAGCGATCACAGTGGTTGAATAATTATCGTAGTTGCCAGCTATATGTTGAGCGCTAACACAATTACTAAATATAAAAATTAATGAGGTGGCGATTAATGCTGCTTTTTTCATAATTCTGTCTCTTTAGATGCAGTGATTTTAGCGTAAACCCAACCGCCAACAGCACCAGCGAGTGCAAAACTCAAAAGCCCTAAAGGAG
>JBLHVV010000003.1:0-63143 GCA_047628755.1 Crocinitomicaceae bacterium
ACCTGGTATAAAACCTGGGAAGACAAAGGCTATTTCGCGCCACAAGGGGGCGATGAAAGCTACTGCATTATGATTCCGCCACCCAATGTCACTGGTAGCCTGCACATGGGCCACGCCTTTCAAGATACCATTATGGATACCTTGATTCGCTACAACCGCATGAAGGGTAAAAATACCCTTTGGCAAGCGGGTACCGACCACGCGGGCATTGCTACGCAAATGGTGGTTGAGCGTCAATTAGCCGCTGAAGGCATTGATCGGAAAGCGCTAGGGCGCGAAAAATTCTTAGACAAAGTTTGGGATTGGAAAGCCGAATCTGGCGGTACTATTACCAAGCAGCTGCGTCGTATGGGCACCTCAATTGATTGGTCGCGTGAACGCTTCACAATGGATGAAGGCATGAGCAATGCAGTCGAAGAAGTGTTTGTGCGTCTATATAAAGAAGACCTAATTTACCGTGGCAAGCGCCTAGTAAACTGGGACCCTAAATTACACACCGCAATCTCTGACCTTGAAGTTGAAAGCAAAGATAAAAAAGGCCACATGTGGCATTTTCGTTACCCACTGGCTGACGGCCTAACCACTAAAGACGGTTTAAGCTACATTGTTGTGGCCACCACTCGTCCAGAAACCATGCTAGGCGATACAGGTGTTGCGGTTAATGCTGAAGACCCTCGCTATAAAGATTTGATCGGTAAATTTATTGAGTTGCCATTAGTCGGCCGTCGCATTCCCATTATCGCTGACGAACACGCCGACATGAACAAAGGCACAGGTTGCGTAAAAATCACCCCTGCTCATGATTTTAACGATTACGAAGTCGGCAAGCGTAACAAGCTGCCAATGATCAACATTTTAACCTTCAATGCCGAGATTCGCGCAGAAGCCCAAGTTTTTAATACCAATGGCGAAGAAAGTACTGATTACCCCGCTGAGTTACCTGCTGAATTTGTTGGTATGGAACGCTTTGAAGCCCGCAAAGCCATTGTTGCAAAACTGGATGAACTTAGCTTACTAGACGAAATTAAAGACCACGACCTAACCGTACCTTACGGCGACCGTGGTGGCGTAGTCATCGAACCGATGTTGACCGACCAATGGTATGTGCGCATAGAAGAACTGGCCAAGCCAGCCATTGCCGCAGTAGAAAACGGCGACATTGAGTTTGTACCTAAAAGCTACGAGAACATGTACTTTGCATGGATGCGTGACATCAACGACTGGTGTATCTCCCGTCAACTTTGGTGGGGCCACAGGATCCCAGCTTGGTACGCAGATGATGGCCAGGTTTACGTGGGTCGCAGCGAAGAACAAGTACGCGAAGAAAATAATTTAGCGGCCGATATAAAACTTCGTCAAGATGATGATGTTCTAGACACTTGGTTCAGCTCTGCGTTATGGACATTCGCAACATTAGGTTGGCCTGAAGACACAGACGAACTTAAAACATTCCACCCTACCGATGTACTGGTAACAGGTTTTGACATTATATTCTTTTGGGTTGCCCGAATGATTATGATGACGCTTAAGTTTACTGGCGAAGTACCATTCAAAAAGGTTTACGTGCACGGTTTAGTGCGTGACCAAGAAGGCCAAAAAATGTCTAAGTCGAAAGGCAATGTACTCGACCCTTTAGATATTATTGACGGCATTGAACTTGAAAACTTAGTGGCAAAACGTGCAAGCGGCATGATGCAGCCACAAATGGCCGCCAAGATTGAAAAACAAACGCGCAAACATTTCCCAGACGGTATTACCTCTTGTGGAACCGATGCATTGCGCTTTACCTTTATGTCGTTAGCGTCTACTGGCCGCGACATCAAATTTGATATGAGCCGCTTAGAAGGTTACCGCAACTTCTGCAACAAGCTTTGGAATGCCACACGTTTTGTTATGGAGTCTATTGGCCAGACAGACGACAAGGCACTTAGCCAAGCACAAATTGATGACCTTAATAATGGCGAAGTGGAATTGTCATTGGCTGATCGTTGGATTGAGTCACGCTTACAGCAAGCACAAAAAGAAGTGATTGACGCGCTCGACAACTATCGCTTTGATCACGCCGCTCAAGCACTGTACGACTTTATATGGAACGAATACTGCGCGTGGTACTTAGAACTTTCTAAGCCCGTTCTATGGGATGAAAATTCAACCGAAGCACAAAAACGTGGCGCCCGTAAAACCCTAGTACACACACTAGAATCTATTTTACGTTTGGCGCATCCAATGATGCCGTATATTACTGAAGAAATTTGGCAGTCGATCGCACCCATTGCCGGTACATTCGGTAAAGAGAAGTCTGGCGAAACCATTATGTTAGCCAGCTACCCAACAGTAAACGAAACCCAAGTTGATGCACAAGCTGAAACCGATATTGAATGGCTAAAAGGCATTATCACCGGCATTCGTAACATACGTGCAGAAATGGGCATTGGTCCGGGCAAACCGGTTAAGTGCTTATTCAGAAATGGTAACGAAGACGATCAACGTCGCCTAACCGCCAACAACACCTTCTTAAAAGCCATGGCTAAGCTAGAGCAAATCACTTGGTTAAACGAAGGGGACAAAGCGCCTTTATCTTCTACTTCTTTAGTAGGTGATATGGAGGTTCTGATTCCCATGGCAGGCAACATAGACGTCGCCGCTGAAGTAAACCGCTTAACAAAAGCAGTTGAAAAGAACCAGAAAGAACTGGGTCGCGTTGCCGGTAAACTTAACAACCCTAAATTTACTGATAAAGCTCCTGCTGAAGTCATCGAAAAAGAAAAAGCGAAACTAGCCGACTATGAAAGCGTAGGCAAAAAACTGCAAGAGCAGTTGAATGCCATAAAAGCCCTTTAATATTCAATTTTTTGTTAGCTTGATTTAAAACCCGCTTCGGCGGGTTTTTTATTGCGTGAGAGATAAATGCCACTTTTGCGAATAATATTAAATAAAGCATCGCCTGCAAGTACCAAAAATACAATGCCACTCTAGCCCTCAATAATAAGTAACCTAGACTGTGGGTTATCCTTGATCAATGGTGCTTCTAATGACCTTTAAAATGATTCAAATTTTAATCTATACACCTGCGCTGATAATCATATATAGCCAAGTAGTTTACGCTGATATTTATAAGTGTACGGATAAGCAAGGCTTAGCTATATTCACTGACAGACCCTGCTTGCTATCCGGTACCGATTCTAGTTCAATCGCAGATAAGCTTTACATACCTAAAGCCGATATCATTTCTTTAAAAGAATTAGATATTAAGAAAAGTAAATACAGAACAGAAAGAAGAACGCATCGGGAAAATAAAAAGTCTGACTGCGTTTTTTTTAGCTCTACCGAATTAAGAACCTTAAGAGTAAAACAACGCTACAAAAAAGGCATGCCCGCTGCAGATATTAAGAAGCGCTTCGGAAAACCCACAGCCATTCAAAAAACAGGCACAGACAAACAGAAATGGACCTATAAAAAATCTAACTATATTTTGAAATTTAATTTTAAAGACCAATGCCTATCCAGCTGGAAAGAAACATGGCATGGTAAAAAAAGTAAAATCGATAAATACAGAGAGAATTAATTGAACTAAAAAAATATCTGGGAATCTATTGAATACAATATTATAAAGTCATTCTTAATAAAACCAATTATCTGTATTAATTGGTCTAATTACCCCCTAAAAACAAGGGTTACTAGTAGCGTGATAAATATCTACGGCACATTTTTTGTGTTAACCTAAATTTAAATCATTATAAAAGGAGTTACCATGTTTAGCTTAGAATTAACGGTCATTATTTTTGGCGTGTTAGCAGCCGTATTTATTTCCCAAGGCATTAAAATGGTCCCTCAGGGCTTCAACTGGACGGTGGAACGTTTTGGCAAATACACTCAAACCTTGGACCCAGGCTTACACCTGATTATTCCTTTTATTGACTCTATTGGTCATAAGCAAAATATTATGGAACAGTTATTAGACATTGCTCCGCAAGAAGTAATTTCTAGCGATAACGCCATGGTTACTACTGACGCGGTGTGTTTTTTCCAAGTACTTGATGCCGTAAAAGCATCGTACGAAGTAAACGATCTGCCTAGAGCATTGCAAAACCTAGTAATGACCAATATACGTGCGGTGCTTGGGTCTATGGAACTTGACGCTATGTTAAGTAATCGAGATGCGATTAACGCGGCGCTATTGGGCAAAGTAGATGAAGCAACCGACCCATGGGGATTGAAAGTTACGCGTATCGAAATTAAAGATATCTCTCCTCCTAGAGACTTGGTTGAGTCCATGGCCAACCAAATGAAAGCCGAACGTGACAAACGTGCTTCTATATTAAGAGCCGAAGGTGAAAAACAAGCAGCTATTGAAGTGGCACTTGGTGAAAAACAAGCGGATATTTTGAAAGCAGAAGGCGCACGTGAAGCGGCATTTAGAGAAGCCGAAGCGCGCGAACGTTTAGCCCAAGCTGAAGCCACCGCTACTGCGGTAGTATCTAAGGCCATTAGTGAAGGCAATAGCCAAGCGATTAATTACTTTGTAGCACAAAAATATGTTGAAGCCCTAGCCACAATAGGCAGCGCTGAAAACAGTAAGGTCATTATGATGCCACTAGAAGCCAGTAATTTAATTGGCTCTGTAGCTGGAATTGGCGACTTACTGAAAGAAATGAAAAAAGACAGTTAAGCAAGCATTGTATTGAGGAACGTTTATGTGGGAACAGCTTGATCAAATTGCACACTGGCACTGGATGATTTTAGGTTTATTGCTGTTAATTATCGAGGCATTTGGTGGTGCTGGCTTTATGCTGGGAGCCGCTATTGGCAGCCTGTTAACGGGCTGTATTGTTTGGTTGGTTGGGGTTATGCCATGGGAAGGTCAGCTGATGCTTTGGGCTATTTTAGCTTTCAGCTGCTCTCTTTTGTATTGGCGCTTTTTTAAGGCCAGCTTGCAAGCCTCTGACCAGCCCGATCTTAATCACCGAACGGCCCACTTTGTTGGCAGAAAGCTCACCCTTAAAACGGATATAGACTTTGAAGGGCGCATCCAAATCGGCGATACCTTTTGGAAAGTAAAGTCTGATGAACCGCTAAAGTCTGGCGATATTATTGAAGTAATGTCGGTGAATACCACAACGCTGACCATCGAAAAGGTTTAACAAGTAAAATACATAAAAATGGCACCCTAGGGTGCCATTTTTTATTTGAGCTATTATTAGCCTTCGCTCACTAGCCTCGCAAGCGTCTAACTCTAATTGAACGGCCTTTCATCTTGCCTTCGCTGATTTTTCTTAAAGCTGTTTTTGCAGCGTCAACGTGAACCGCCACATAGGCCCAATTGTCATACATGTTGATTTTGCCCACCTGAGAACCTTCGATGCCGTTCTCGCCAGTAAGGGCTCCAAGAATGTCTCCTGGGCGAATCTTTTGTTTTTTACCACCGTCTAATTGCAACGTGACCATGTCTGCATAATACACTGGTTCATTTAAGGTACTGGCTCTTGGCAATTCGTCGGTGTGTATTTTAATGCCTAAATACTCTTCAAGAATACCAATATTATATTGTTCTTTAGGCACAAAAATAGTGAAGGCCAAACCATTGCTGCCTGCACGACCAGTACGGCCAATTCTGTGCACGTGTATTTCAGGGTCTCGTGCTATTTGGTAATTGATTACCGCATCTAAATTGTCTATGTCTAGTCCACGTGAGGCCACGTCTGTTGCTACCAATACCGATGCACTGCCGTTAGAAAAGCGCACTAGAGTTTGGTCGCGATCACGCTGCTCTAAGTCACCGTGTAAAGCCACTACGCTAAAACCGTCTGCGGCTAAGTCGTCTCGAACCTCTTGGCATTCGCGTTTAGTGGCACAAAATACAACGGCACTTTGAGGCTTGTGTTTAAGCAATAGCAAACGCACCGCATCTAAGCGCTCGCTGTTGTCAGCTACTTTAAAAAACTGTTGCTTGATGCTGCTGTCGTCGTGCTTAGATTCCACTTCTACTCGCACTGGTGAAGACATGATACGGCGAGATATGGCTTCTATTTTATCGGGGAAGGTGGCACTGAATAATAAGGTTTGTCTTTCCGCTGGAATATCAACAATAATATTGTCTAGAGATTCCTGAAAGCCCATTTCTAACATACGATCGGCTTCGTCTAATACCAAGGTAGATACACGATCAAGCTCTAAAGTGCCTTTGCGTACGTGTTCTTCTACGCGCCCTGGCGTGCCTACTATTATGTGAGCACCGTGCTCTAGTGAACCAATTTGCGGACCAAACGGCATACCGCCGCATAAGGTAAGTACTTTAATATTATGGATAGTGCGAGCCAGCTTACGAATCTCTTTTGCCACTTGGTCAGCCAGTTCACGGGTTGGGCACAGGACGATTGATTGCACGTAATAACGCTTAACGTCTAAAGCCTGTAGCAAGCCCAATGCGAAAGCCGCGGTTTTACCTGACCCGGTTTTACCCTGAGCAATAACATCTTTACCGGCTAAAATTTGCGGCAAGCTTTGCTCTTGTATCTCCGTCATGGACGCATAGCCCAACGAATCTAAGTTAGTTAGAAGATTTGGGTGAAGTGCTAAAGAAGAAAAACTGTTTGTGCTCAAGACGAAACCTGCAGGAATATTAGAATGTTAATAGATGAATCATAGCAGATTTTAGCCCAAAGCTTGCACAATCATTCGTTCACTTAAGTAACTTATTCGCTAACTATAATCATTCCAATATGCCGATACCTGTGACACTCTAGTGCAATCAATTTGCAGGCTATTTATATGAGTTCAACATTTTTACACCTAGCTGGCGATGGCGAGCCAGTCTATTTTTCTCACGCTAACGGCTTTCCGGCTGGGGTCTATGAGCCGTTTTTAACCGTACTCAACCAAAAATTTGAGATTTTCGCGGTTCAAAATCGTGCCACTCAGGTGAATGCTGGTCAGCCTGATCATAATAATTGGGATATTTTTGCCGACGACCTGATTCAACAAATTGAAACTCAGGGCAAACCTGTTATTGCCATTGGTCATAGCCTTGGTGCCAGCTGCACTGTGCTAGCAGCGATTAAACGTCCTGATCTATTTAAGGCCTTAATATTAATCGAACCTGCCATGCTTAGCTTTTCCATGTCTTTATTGTTTAAGTTCGCGCCTAAAAAAGTCATTCGTGATTCAAAACTGGTTCAAGGCACACTCAACAAACCCGACACCTGGAATACAAGAGACGAATATTTAACTTACATAAAAAAATTCAAAGGCTATAAAAAATTCAGCGAACAAAGCTATGAGGATTTTGCCGACCACGCTATTCGAAAAGAAGGAGAAGCCTTCACACTGGCCTTTCCAAAAACATGGGAAGCTCATAACTACACAATGGCTCCTTATTTAATGAATAATTTTAACAGGCTGGACAAACTGAACGTACCTACGATCGCCATACGAGGAGCAAGCAATATGTTTTTCTCAGATAAACTGTGGGAAAAATGGCAGGCTAAGCAGCCTAAAGCCATTTTCTTAGAGGATAAAAACTTTGCGCACTTAATTCCACTAGAAGGCCCAAGAGAATGCATGGCGCTGGTTAACGCAGGGCTAAAAGCATTAAATATTGCTTAGGCTTAAGATCAATTAGCTGTCCTGCAAAGCATCCCACTGCGACCATGTTAAATCGCGGCCGGGAAAAGCAATTGTTGAAAACCACCATTGGTCTTTCAGCCATTGCTTTACTTCACGCTCCAAGTACTGCTCAAGACCAGTATCCATTTCACTTTGTCTCACCCATAAAATGACTCGAGCTTCAAAGCCTACTTTTTCTGACGGCTCGATATAAAAACAACCCAAGCACCTTGTTTCATCAAGATCCATAACGGTGTAAGCGAAAGAACGCTTGAGCTTAAACTCTCTTTGATGCCACCCAAGGTCAACTAAGTCATCTTCCAGTGTTAAACCTTCTGGCCATGTATCATGAGTACCAAACAAGCCTTTAAGATGCGGCACACTGCTCATTACCGCGTCATAGTCTTTGACAAGGTCGTGTATGGTAAGCATGCGCGCTTTAAAATTCTGAGTAACTAGACCTTCAGGGATGAGAGCGTCGGCTGGTGAAAATTTATTCATGTGGCGTCCTTTGAATACGGCTTTGATACTATTATGTATAAATATTATGTTAGTCATATAGAAAAGGCGAGAGATATTTAGTTGAGAGTTAGAGCAAATAAAAAATGGCTTAACGTTAAAAAAGAACCACGAATACTGATAATCAATATAAGAGGTATGTACATAGTATTGAGGATTACTTAAATTAATTATTCTTATGAAGCAATTGATTCGAATGGTTTATATCCACCAATGAAAGATGAAGAATACTTACTACCGTCCAAATTAATAACAATGTCATCTTCCAGCGAAATTGAATGTGCGTAATTGCTTAGAACTATAGAAGCTATAGAAACAATAATAAATTTCTACACCACCTTAATACTAGCCACTACTCAGGGCATTATCTTTACGCATGAGATCCACTTGCTCTTCATGGAATAATAGCCAACTCTTGTGTATGTAAAACCCTAACAATTAGGGAGTATTCAGTCATAATCACTATGACATCAACCTCTGATTGCATTTTATAGTGGATTCCTTAATAGTCTGACTTTGATTATTGGGTCAAGAGTTTTATTAGAAAACCATGTAGGTATTCTCAGTTGAATAACGTCCTAATTAGATTCGCTATTGTTGATTAAATTAAGTATTGAGCTTTGTTAATATTTTTCAGTTAACACCCAGATTACAATGGGTGTCTATTAACATTGTCTTAATTGACATTATCACTGATGGATTTTATTGTACTTGGTCTATCAAGGTAAATTTGTTGAAGCGAATCACTGACGACAGTTCTTCACCGTATTTTGCTCCCAGTTCGGAGTAGCGATCCAGCTGCTTAACCAGTTCATGTGGGTCTTCACTGGTCATACGCAATTCACGGAACCCAACAAAAGCGGCACTGCGGGCTAAAACGCGGTAATTGTCTCGTACCGAGTCTTCAATCGAGTCGTACTTTTTAATCCAGATAGTCTTATCACCGCGCTGCTCACCGGCCGCAATACGAGGCTCATCTTTATCAAAAGACCACACTCCAAATACATTATTGGCTTCGCGGAAGAACCGAGAGGTGGCCCAAGCACTTTCCATTGCGGCTTGTGCCATAACAATACTTTTAGGATGAGGCTTGAGTGCCTGCAATAACTGCTGATTAGTCTTTGCGCGATATTCTACTTTCAATGCATCCAGTTCAGGATGTTGTTGACCGTCACTTAAGGTTGCAGACACTTTTTCATAGCGATCTGTTAACTGCGCATACACCTTGTTAACCGCTGGCGTTAGCAGTTGACGAAAGCGCGCTTTCTTTTCCTGTACCGTCATACCCTCAGGAACAGCATCTGCAGAATATTCACCGTTTTGAGTTTGGCTGGTATTATCACACGCTGCCAAGCTAAGCGCTAAGAGCGTTGCACCCGCAATTTTATAAAGTTGCATTAAACTGTATCCGACAAAAAGAGAACAGTTTGACAGGCCTGACGGGGGGTTGCCAGTCCACTGATCAATTTAATGAATAATCGGTGATTAATAGGCAGTATTTGGGCTTGTGATTTTTTGGCATACCCCAATTCTTAACCTCAATCAAATCCAAAGGACCAAGCAACTACAAGTAAATTCATCCGTTGCATAAGCACTCGCAATATTAACAAGAGATAATAATCGTTGTGTTCATAAAGCCTATTTATATAGCTGGGATATTGTGACAAAGCAAAACTACGAGCACCGACCCACATGGGTTAAAGAAGTGCTTTTAACACGGTAAGTTCACGTGATTTGTCAATTACTTGGTGAGAGCTGATTGAGTTTTATTTGGTTAGCTGCGTTTGCGTGCTCTAGAACTCAAGAGTAGCGTCTCTTAACATTTAATAATTATAACACTCAAACATTACGTATTATAATACGGTAAAAAAACAGTTGTTTCATATCACTAATGCTTTTATTTCGAATAAACTTTTAAATGGTTTTAAAATAATATATTAATCTTAGTATAACTGGCGATAAAAAAGTGCCTAAAGTAAGTGCAAGCTGCTGCTTTTAAGATTGTGCTTTAACTTCGTGCTTGCAAATACTGTTTCACTAATTCTTTCAGTCTGTCACGACCAAAGCTTGGGTCATGTCCACCGTGGACTATATTAACTGGCAGCTTTTCTAAGCGGTTTAGCGAAGCAGCGTAATGCTTGATATTGGCTCCTTCAATGTTATCTAGCAATGGGCCATCGTAGATTGTATCGCCAGAAAACAGCGTGCCTGTTTTTGAGTTCCATAAGGCAATGCCCCCGGGTGAATGACCCGGTAGATGCATGACCTCAAAAGCTATGTCTCCAAGGTCAATGGTATCGCCTTCGTCTATTAAACGGGTCGGCTGACAAGCCGTGTTACGAAATCCCATGAGGTCAAAGTTTTCATGGGGATACGCGTCTATTAGTACATCTGGCACATTGTAACCTTGCTGTTCAATGCTTGTGCGCATGCCTGTTGGCCAATGGCAACTGCACAATATGGGAAAGTCATCTGGCTTAATCAGCATTTCAGATTCTAACGGGTGAACCAGTCGTTGATCAAATTCATGAAGGCTTCCTATATGATCAAAGTGCGTATGGGTTGCCACCGCAATAACGGGCTTATCAATGATCTGTGTCATGGCTTTTTTTAAGCTGCTAACGCCCATGCCCGAATCAATTAATAAGTCGGCGTCGCGCCCTTTTACGTGCCAGATATTGCATTGCCCAAGAGCCGTTACATGGGGTTCTTTAAACAACGAAATACGGTCATCTATTTTTTGATAATCAAACCATTGATCAGCAATTTTCATCTTAATTCCCAGTATTTAATAACGGCCTTAGATTTTTAATAAATGCTTTAATAAATATTTTAAAGTTTTGACTCACTGCTGCTTAAAAAATCTATAATAGTATGGGTAAATTCTTCTGGTGCATCTTGTGGAACCCAATGTGATGCATTTTTTATTGGATAAAAAGTCGCACCAGGTATTTCTGATGCTAATCTTTGCCCGTCTTCGGTTTTCTGCCAAGGATCATTCACACCCCATATAATTAGGGTTGGCGCTGAGATACTGGAGTGGCGATCCACTAAAGCCATGGTTTGGTTGGGATTTAATGCAGAGGCATTGCGCAGTAAGCTAAGCTTTCCTTCTTCGCTGGCCCAGGGTGCAATAATGCCTTGTATGAATTCGGGGGTAAGCTGCTCTGTATTAGATAGGCCATCTGATAGGCATTCTTCTAAGGTCTGAATGAGCTCTTCTAAAGGGCGATGATTCCAGCGTAATGGGTGCCCAAAATCAAGCATGTCGTCGTCGAATCGGTCATAACAAACGCTATTGCAAATGACTAACCGATTCACATAGTCAGGGGATTCTATGGCCAGAATCAGTGCCACTGCACCGCCGGTATCATGACCCACCATGTGCACATTGTTTATGTTTAATGCATCAAGCAGGGCTTTAATCATGCGCGCTTGATCTTGAAAAGAACGGTCAAAGCGATCTCTGCGATCAGACCAACCATGGCCCAAAAAGTCAGGGGCGATCACCCGATATCCTGCATTCACAAACTTAGGTATTGCTTGGTGATACAGAAACCCCCAGGTGGGGATGCCATGCATTAATAAAACAGTGCCCTGCTTAGCCTCGCCCATGTCAATGTAACGTATGTCCACGTTTATATGGGCGGCGGTGCCCGCAGGCAGTACTAACGATTTTTGTGCGGCTTTAAATTTAGATCCGTCAGATAACATATGATTTCCCATATTAAGATCAGGCTTCGATGTCTTCAACATCATCACCCACGCGGGTCATTCGAATCATATGAAGATTGTCATCTTCGTTTTCTTCGGTTGGCGGATGAATCAGTTGTTCTAAGCGTTTTTTGGTGGCAAGAAATTCTGAGGATAAAAATTGCTCAGGACTGCGGGGCCTAGGCACCGGCACTTCTATCAGCTCTTGCACTTCTCCCGGGTGGGCTTTAAGCACCAAAATTCTGTCCGCAAGATAAATGGCTTCATCAAGATCATGAGTGATGAACAACACGGTAATGTCGATGTTTTTCCAGATATCAATTAGGTTGGTTTGCATTTTAAAACGGGTTTGGGCATCTAGCGCTCCAAAGGGTTCATCCATCAGTAATATACGCGGCTGATTAGCCAGTGCTCTTGCAATGGCAACACGTTGCTTCATGCCGCCTGACAACTGATGAGGATATGAGTCGGCAAACTTACTTAAGCCAACTAAGTCTACCCATTGCATGGCTTCACTTTCTGCATTGGCGTTTGATTTTCCTTCCATTTGCAAACCAAACATGACATTTTTTTTAATCGTTAGCCATGGAAATAACGTATAGCCTTGAAACACCATACCTCTGTCTGGGCCCGGTTGTGACTTGGGTTCACCATCCAATAATACCTGGCCTTTGCTTGGGCTTTCTAGTCCTGCCAGTATGCGAATAAGCGTTGACTTACCACAACCAGACGGTCCAATCACACAGACAAATTCTCTGCGATGGACTTTGAAATTTATATTTTTTAATGCGCTAACGTCCCCTTGAGGAGATTCGAAGGTTTTGTCTAAATCTTTAACCTCGAGGATCACGTCACGCTCTTTTAATTTTTTAAATCGCGCTGCCACATGTTCTTCTTGTTGAAGATAACTGGGCAATTCTAAAGGATTCATTATTTAGACCTTATCCTGTGAGCGTTCCCAAGGAAATGCGCGCTTTCCTAGTTTGGCCAGAACCAAGTCTGTTACCAGACCAATAATACCGATCATAATGATCGCGGCAAACACATTGTCGAAATTTTTATATCTGGCTTGTTGAGTAATAAACCAGGTGATACCTGAGCTTGTGCCGATGAGTTCCGCCACAATTAAATAGGTCCATGCCCAGCCAAGTAAAATACGTAGGTCACGAAACAGGTCCGGTAGAATACCGGGCAACACGACTTTAAAAAGTATTTGCATTTTACTGGCCCCAAGCGTTAACGCCGCTTCGAGCAAAGAAATGTCTAGCTTACGGGTGGTGTTTGCCACTATTAGCACTTGCTGAAAAAAGGTACCTAAAAAGATGATGGCAATTTTTGGACCGTCATGAATTCCTAG
Source organism: Crocinitomicaceae bacterium (assembly GCA_047628755.1). Taxonomy (GTDB): domain Bacteria; phylum Pseudomonadota; class Gammaproteobacteria; order Pseudomonadales; family Oceanobacteraceae; genus Bermanella. Next base: position 13,193 of record JBLHVV010000003.1, read on the forward strand.
AATAGCCACCGCTAAAGCACCAAAAGCCGGTGCGGGTAAATATCTAAAAAATTCAACAAAAGGTTCTTGAACTTTTGACACGGCAGCAAACGTACCGCAAAGAATTCCCAACGGTACACCAATTATAGAAGAGAGAAAAAATCCCCAAAAGATGACTGTGATACTGTGCCACAAACTTTCATGCAGCCATTGCTCACTGCGCCGTTTAGGCTCGGTGGTAAAGGCGGTATAAAATGCTGTGGCAACTTCATGAGGAGCGGGTAAATAAACTGGGTTGGTTCTGAAACCTTGGGGTGCAAGAGTATCCGCTAACACCGTTTTATTAACTTCAGCAGCAAAAACAGCGCGGTCAATCAACATCCCTTCTTGAAACCATGTGACACCACCAGGGTCAGTCACTTCTACCTTGGGGTGCCAAACAAAAGGCACATAACTGAACATGGACCAAATCATCAAAGGCAGTAGAAAAGACAAAAGTGTTAACCACCGAGTGCGGATCGGTGACAACGCTTTTCTAACTGCAAACCATTGGGGCTTTTCTTTCATTACTACGGCCTTTGAGGTCATTGGTTTTTATAGGCCCATTGTAATTGACGGGTCTATATAGCTTTCAACATCTTGAGACTCTGTATAAACCTCATATTTAAGATTGAACTCGTCGGATATTTTAGAAGAGCCGTAAATTGAAGAAAGACCATCTGTCTTTTTAAATGCTTCTTTAGCTTCAGCTAACGTTAAGATTTTAGTACCGTCTAGGAATGGCGCATAAGCTTCAGGAGTAAGGCCCACTCGAGCCGCCATAATGCTTAGGGCTTCAGGTTGCGTTTTAGGGTCTTTAATAAAGTCGACTACGCGATACCAAACCTTAACTACTTTTTCCCAATCGGCTCTGCGAGTCGCATAAGAGGTTGGTGATGCAACATACATATCATAGATTAAGCCGGGAGCATTTTTAGAAGTAGCAATGGCTTTTGAACCAGGAACAGCGGTAATAGCCTGACCAGAACTTGGCTGCCATGCAACAATCGCATCAACATCCCCTGAAGCCAATACTTGTGGGGTTTCGTTGGTAGGTACGTTTACCAATTCAACATCACTTTCTGACAAACCTACTTTTTCAAGCGCGTCCAACAGCAGTAAGTGACCAACAAAGCCCACTTCAACTCCTATTTTTTTGCCTTTTAGGTCTTTTACAGAATCAATGCCTGGCTTTGCGACGATCATGTCATTACCGTTACTGAAGTCAGCCACCATGAACATAATACTTTTTGCTCCAGTAGAGCCAATCACCAAGGCATCGCCATTTGTCATGCCAACAGCATCGAGTTGCCCAGCTGCAAACGCATCCAAAGAAGCCACATAGTCAAACCATTCAAATTCAACTTCAACACCGGCTTCTTTAAACCAATCTTTTTCAATGGCCACTTCCCAAGCCACCCAGCCTGGCCAGTCTGAATAGCCTATTTTTAAAGGTTCGGCTGCATGAGAAACAAAACTCATCAAGCTCACTGTCGCAATGAACATGCATTTTTTGATAATATTTTTGAAGTGTTTCATAGACTACCTCTAAGCATTTTAAGTTACACAAGAGCAATCAATCGGTTTAGCGATGAGTCTCCCGGGCTTTTATCCCGCCGTGTAACCTTTGCTTAAAAGGTCGATCACTCTCGGTCCAGTATTCACTTCATAAAACATTATTTTATGAAGCCGGAACCCTAGTGATGCTATTGATGTTCAAATTGTTCGGTTGATCGCTCAGCCGTTGATTGCTCTTAACTGCGTTTTATTTTAACGAAGTGTTTTCTTCAATATGGTACTTTCAATATCTGTGCCAGCTATAAATATATATAAAAGCGCCCTATGTTCACTGTATACGATCAATCAATCTGTTTAAAAGACTCATTGTCGCACTAAAAAGGTGCCCACCCATTCACTCCAGTGCTAGGTTAGCGCATTTAAATAACGGCTTAGAGTTTTTTCCTCACCTTCGAACCAAGTCTTTGCATCGGGATGAAATGGCGTAGTCGCTGAGAATTTAAATTCGGGCTCGAGAGTATCGATGGTAAATCGACGTTTTATTTGCTGATCATCTCTGGAAAATAGTTGAATCACATCATTAGTAACGGGATCAAATTCAAATCCTTCTAATGTAAAAAGCGACTCGCCAAGCCTTGATGATCGGGTCGAAAAAAGTATGTCGAACCCGGAATCAAGACTCCCTTGTGCAACCGAGGTTTCAAAATCAAAGGCTGCTTTTAAATAGTTGATATTAGTACTGTTCTGTTTCACCTTATCTCGTAATTGCATGTCCTCATCTTCTAAACCCATTTCCGTTGGACGCCCTAAAACTAAACCAGCCCAATTGCCATTAATAATTAGCGCACCTCCTCGATGACATAGCTCTCCAGTTGTTAGATTTATTTCATCTATTAATTCCAAACTGAGCAAAGGTCCAAGGGATTTAGATTGGATACGCCAGTCTTCTATGTAAGTCTGATGCGGAGAAGACTCCATCATACAGTCGCCTACCCGAGAAAGAATCGCCGGTTCTGGCCATCGATTATGCAATTGAAATGAAGTACCACCCGACCAACTTAACTGCTCATTGTGCCAACTACAATCGGCTGACCAGCCTTCATAGTTCGCCAGTTGGTAAAGTTCATTTTGGTTGCATTGCTGCCAAGATTTTTTAGTTACCTGATCAACTTCTTCAGGTAGGCGCAAATCAATCGTTAAATTTCGACCCTGTAACCAGAACACATGTGTTTGGGTATCTGTCTGGCCATTTGCAAACGAAATACTCCTTCGTTTGAAACAGCCTATCATCCAATCAGGGACCGTGTTTGTAGATTGCTGAGCATGGTGTTTAATTAATTTTTTAATATGCATCTCAACCTTCCTTCACTGCAGACTGACCAAAAGATAATAACGAATGTGAATTTTCAGGTAATGTGACTTCACCACGTGAAGCACGTTTTTTTAGATAACTAAAAGTTTGCATTGTTTGGGCAAGTAAATGATCACCACAAATGACAGCTTTGTATAAGGGTTTTTCATCTTTTTTAAGAAGTGATGCTATAGGCGCCACAGTGGTGTCATAATCTAGGCTTGAGAAAAATGGAAATGCGTAACGCTCTTCTTTCACTTGCCTGACCCGATGAGAGGTTGCAATGTATTGACCATTAGAAACCACCTCCATCATGTCACCAATATTAATCACGAAGCAATCATCTAGCAGTGGCACGTTGATCCATTCGTCAGCACCGTTAAGTACCTGTAAACCGGGAGAAGTTGGTAATAGTACGGTGAAAAACTCGTAATCTGTATGGGCCCCAATACCTGAATCTGTTTCCTTGGCGTCGAGATTATCAAAATAATGTATTAAGCGAAGCTGACTGGGTGGCTGGGATAAATGTTTAGTAAAAGTGTCCTCAGGTAGATTTAACGCCAATGCAAAACCTTTGAATAGTATTCTGCTTAATTCTAACATCGCGTCATAATAGGCCTTTACATCGGCTTTAAAACCTTCAAGTAAAGGCCAATTTGTTTTTGCCTGCAGTTCAAATCGAGTCATTAAGCTGGGCGAGTCGGGGCCTATATCGTATGCTTCTTTTAAGTCAGGGACTTTTTCTATGGGCTCTGCACTGTAAAACTGCTCTTCTCCTCTAGGCACATAGCCTGTGTGATTTTTAGATAACCCGATATAATCGCACATCTTAGTTTTTTCATCTTGTGCAAAGTATGCTTTAACTTTCTGTTTTAAATTTTGAATCAATTCAGGGTCAATTTTATGACCCTTCAAATATAAAAAACCCGCATCGCGAACAGCTTTATCTAAATTATTTGCCGATAAAGCTCGGTCCACTGGGTTGTCAGAAAACAATAAAGAAATATCAACAATAGGAAGCTCAGTAAAAGCTTTGTGTTTGTTTCCCAGAAGTGATTCCATGTGTAAAATCCCATTTTTAATTACAGAGAGAACACTGGTCGTCCAGACTAGGTCAGCCTAATAATGACTTAAACATTAAAAGCTGTTCGGGTCGTCCCGAAAATTAGATAACTGACCTCATATCTATACAAAAAGCATGCCAGTGAGCCAATCTATAACGGGAGATATAGTAACCTCCAATTGCAGTATTTTTTTTTGGCATTTATAACCTAATAGTATGCTATTGAGTTCGCTCACTAATTTTACGCTTTTTGATCTTTACAATATTTTTTCGTACACTTTAATTTATATATTGTACTGGAGGAATATACGTGAGCTCGAAGATAATAAAAAAGTTGATTCTGTATCAAACTGCTCAGTCCAAAGTGGTCATTAGAACCTTTGGAAAAGCTCTGTACGCTATAGATTTTAAACTATATACCCTTACTATCTAGATTATTTATAACCACTGGAATAAAGTCTTTCAATATAATTTCATAATCTGTAATTCTACTTCTGTAAGCTAATATTTCTACACCTTTGTTTTTCGCTTCACGCAACAAGGTTCCATATAATTTATCAATATGATCGGCTGGTCTAACTTCTTTTATACCAGTATGATTTACACAAAACAATATTACGCCCCTGTGCCCTTCATCTACCATGCGCATAAGTTCACGCAAATGCTTACTTGCACGGTCACTAACACTATCTGGGAAAAATCCGATGCCATCTGTAATATCTCCATCAGTGTCGATTTTTCCGTCAGTGGTGGCTTCTAACAGCGTAGTGTTTTTAACTTCCACATAAATGTTTTTTTCACCACCGGACAATAAAATATCAATTCGGCTTTTTTCATCACCGTAACGCACCTCCATTTTTAAAGTATCATAATCTTGTAGTTCTTTTATGGTGCCATTCTCTATAGCTTCGGCTACTAAATAGTTGGGGCGAGAGGTATTGATACATGCCACATGACCAGACGGTGTTTCTAATAGCTCTAAACTATTTGGATATTTACGTTTTTCATTTTCACTATCCCAATACCAAGCGTCACCGCCTTCTACGTAACAGTTTTTCATAGACCCAGTGTTAGCATTATGTACTGTTAATTCGCCTCCATTTGGTAAAGCTAAGTCCACCATAAAACGCTTGTAGCGCTTTATCCATTTTCCTTTCTGTAACGGAAATTCAAATTTCATTAAAATGCCTTTAATTAGTTATAGTTAGATGGCCATATTAAATAGCAATATCAGTTATTAAAAATTGTCGAATACGGGTAACTGCATCTTTAAGTACTGGAACATCGGCAGTATAGGCAAAACGTACAAAGTGATGCCCGTGCTGTGAGCCAAAATCAATTCCTGGGGTTATGGCTACACCCGTTTGTTCAAGCAATGACAAACAAAATGCCATGCTGTCTTGATTATATTTATGCTTCAATCCACTGATATCAGCATAAATATAAAAAGCTCCTTCGGGCTTGGCTAATACAACAAAACCAAGCTGTTGAATTGCAGGCAATAAGTACTCTAGGCGTTCTGAGAACTTGGCTCTTCGAGCTTCGAGCTCAGCAATACAATCGTCACTAAACAACGATAACGCCGCATATTGAGCTGGAGTCGACGGTGCCAAAAACAAGTTCTGCGCCAGCTTGTCTAGATCTTTCATAGCCCATTTAGGGGCAACTAGCCAACCTAGCCGCCAGCCTGTCATAGAAAAATATTTTGAAAAGCTGTTAATGATAAATACATTATCATCAGCCGCTTGCCTACCGGCTAAATCAACCGCTGTTTCAGCATCTAACCCATACGTTAGGCCGTGATATATTTCATCAACGATCAGGTATCCACCTTTATCACTGATGGATTGATGCAGCTCCTTCATTTCATTAATCCCCATTACTGCGCCTGTGGGATTGGCTGGGCTAGCAACCAAGGCTCCAATAGTTGATGGAAGCCAATGTTCATCCACCAGCGCTGGCGTTAAATGGAAGCCATTTTCAGCCAAAGTGGGCACTAAAACTCCTGAAGCGTTTATATTAGCCAAAAAATGTCGATTACAGGGGTAACCTGGATCGGTTAGTAGTAACGTTTCATCTGGGTTGACCAATAAAGAGCTTATTAGCTGCAATGCGCCCGACGCACCCGGAGTGATCACTATTTGATCTGGATTAACTTTTTTGCCATAACGCTTTAAATAAAAGCCACTAATTGCTTGCCTCAGTTCAGGCAAACCTGTGGCAGCGGTATAATGCGTTTTACCCTCTCCTAACGCTTTAATACCAGCTTTAATTACAGCCTTGGGACTAGAAAAGTCGGGCTCACCCACTTCTAAGTGAATAATATCTCGACCTTCGGCTTGCATTTGTTTAGCCTTAGCAAGTAGATCCATAACATGAAAAGGGGATATGTTCTTAAGCCGTTTGGCTACTTTCATAGTAATTTCCAGTAAGTTTTAGCTTATTGTCCTGATTTTCAACTAAAGGTCTCCATTTTTTAACAATAAATGTAGATATGAAGAAAGTAATCTGATAGTTTTTCGCCGAATTTTAAAATCGCCCACGATGAAAGGGGCGAGCAATGGAAATATGTCTGGTTTTTGAAATCAGTCAACATGAGGCAAGTATTAATGCCAACAGATACAAAACAAGATTTCGCATTGTCTAACTTCACTCCTTACAAAGAGAAGAAAGGCGAAGAATTTATGGGCGGTCCTATGAAGGACCATTTTAAAGCTATTCTTAACAACTGGAAACAGGAGTTAATGGAAGAGGCTGATCGCACCAAAGTTCATATGCAGACCGATGCTGAGAACTATGCTGATCCAAACGACAGGGCCAGCCAAGAAGAAGAGTTTAGCCTTGAGCTTCGCACCCGTGATCGTGAGCGTAAATTAATCAAAAAAATCGAAAAGACCTTAGAGCTTATCGAGAATGATGATTACGGTTATTGCGATGCATGTGGTATCGAAATTGGCGTGCGTCGGTTAGAAGCACGCCCAACAGCTGATCTTTGCATAGATTGCAAAACTCTAGCTGAGATGAAAGAAAAGCAAATAAAAGGGTAATAACCTTTTATTCAAAAGGCCCTTCGGGGCCTTTTTAGGTCATGAGCTTTACCTTATTTATCGCTTGATCTTACTTTAATTGAGCAGCTTTATGACTTATATCGGCCGATTTGCTCCTACACCTACAGGCCCACTCCACTTCGGGTCCCTTGTAACTGCCCTTGCAAGCTATTTAGACGCCAAGCACCAGAGAGGTCAGTGGTTGCTAAGAATTGAAGACCTTGACCCTCCTAGAGAAGATCCTACTGCCAGCGCACTTATTCCTAAACAATTAATTGCCCACGGCTTAATTTGGGACGGTGAAGTCCAAGTGCAAAGCCAGCACTCCGCTAGGTACGAGCAAGTACTTACTTTTTTAAAAAACAAAGGCCAAATATTCCCATGTGTTTGCTCGCGCAAGATGTTAGCTGATCAAGCAGGTCTTCATCATGGGGACGGCTGCCAAACTCATTCAAACCTTAATACCAAAGAAACCTACGCCCTTCGGTTTTTGGTAAAGCAACAGGATGTCTCCTTTACAGACAGAGTTTACGGAAAATACACCCAAGACTTAGCACAGGTGGGCGACCAAATACTAAAACGCAAAGACGGGCTTTACGCTTACCAGCTGGCAGTACTCGTAGATGATTACGACTCAGGCGTCACCCATGTTGTTCGCGGGTTAGATTTAATGGATAACACCCCACGACAAATTCATTTATTAGATCAGCTAGGCTGGTTTGTGCCTTGCTACATGCACATACCTTTAATTACCAACCAACAAGGACAAAAACTGAGCAAACAAAATAGAGCTGAAGCATTGGATCTAGCTAATCCTGTACAAAACCTGCTAAACGCACTGGATTTTCTGCAACAAGCTAAACCCCCAGCGAGCACTCATAAGAACCCTGCTGCCGTTTTAGCCTGGGCCACAGAACACTGGCAAGTAACTTATATCCCTAGCCTTAGGGCTGGTTTATTAGCTCCTGATGTTTAACTTTACCTTGCCTGATATTGTTACCAGCAGTAACATCGGCCTAATACAATTCAACTAATTTATTCAGCTAATTTATTCAGAACGGGACAGCATTGATATGTATTTTCATCGACTTATTCTGCTGCTTGTATCTGCTGGCTTTATTGCTTCTCCGGTAATAATAGATTGGTGGCTTTCCGAATCGGGAAGTTGGTACAGCCCCTTTGCCCTTTGGCTTATTTTAATTGGTGGCTCGGTACTACTCCAACACTGGCAAGAAAAGGATAATCGATGAACTTTAGTCTTGGAGCACTGGTTAGCATTGTTCTTGTTTATTTGTTTACGCTTTTTTTAGCCGCCTATTCTGTAGAGCGAAATTGGATTTCACAGAAAATAGTTCGGCATCCGTTTATCTATGTATTGTCATTGGGGGTGTATGCCAGTGCATGGGCATTTTATGGCAGCGTGGGTCTTGCTCAAGAGTATGGCTATGGTTACCTTACCTATTATCTTGGTATCAGCGGCGCGTTTGTTCTTGCTCCGGTTCTGCTTAAACCCATTCTTAGGATTACCAAAAATTATCAGCTAACCTCGTTGGCCGACTTATTCGCATTTAGGTATCGTTCCCGCGCTGCAGGTACGTTCACTACACTGGTTATGTTAGCAGCAATATTGCCCCTTATTACGCTGCAAATAACCGCCGTCACCGATACCTTTCATTTACTTAATAACGAATTAGGTCGCATTGATATTGCCCTTGGATATTGCGGTGTAATGACTTTATTTGCGATTTTATTTGGTGCTCGCCATGCTAGCTCTAGAGAAAAACATGAAAGCCTTGTGTTTGCTATTGCGTTTGAATCGATCATTAAACTGGTTGCTATCAGTATTATTGGTTGTGTAGCCGTTTTTGGTATATTTGATGGCCCAGATTCAATCGATATTTGGCTGCAAGCTAATCACTTTAAACTGACCAGTATGCAAAGCCAAATTCAAGAAGGTCCTTGGCGTACTTTACTATTGGTATTTTTTGCAGCCGCTATTGTTATGCCGCATATGTTTCATATGGCGTTCACCGAAAACTCCTCATCCCGCGCTCTCAGTTTTGCTAGCTGGGGGTTACCATTATTTCTGTTGATTATGGCTATTATGGTTCCGCCAATTTTATGGGCTGGCATATACCTTGAAGTAGAGACTCCTGTTGAATATTTTGCCATTGGTATCGGCTTAGAACTTGAGAGCCCGTGGTTAACAGCTATAACGTTTATAGGTGGCTTGGCCGCTGCTTCAGGAATGGTAATCGTGACCACACTAGCAATGGCCTCTATGGTATTGAATCACCTCGTGTTACCGGCATTCCAGCCAAATCCAAATAAAGATATGTACGCTTGGTTGCTATGGGTTCGGCGATGGATTATCGCTGCTATTTTTATTGCTTGTTATTGTTTTTATCGCTATATAGCTCAGGGGCGTGACCTTAGTGAATTAGGGATTATTGCATTCGTAGCCACCTTACAATTTTTACCGGGTGTACTAGGTGTATTGTACTGGCCCAATGCTAATCGTCAGGGATTTTTAACCGGTCTAACTGTCGGTGTAATGGTATGGGTTTGGGCTATGCTACTGCCATTAGCAGAGTTTACTAGCCTCACCTGGATCAATCCTTTCTTGCCCGTGACGGATCGTGACAACTGGTATTTGGCGGCCATGGGTTCTGTGTTTTTAAATTCAATATTTTTTGTAGGAATATCGTTAGTCAGTAAAACCCGACCTCTTGAAGAGAGTGCCGCAGAAGCCTGCAGTATTGATACTTTAAGCGCACCTCAACGAAAAGAATTAGTTGCCAATAGCGCTAATGAATTCATGCTAAGCTTGTCTGTTCCGTTAGGAGGAAAAGCAGCTGAGCGAGAAATATCTCAAGCACTTAGCGACTTGAATTTAGACGCCAATGAAAATCGCCCCTACCAATTAAGACGATTAAGAAGTCGAATCGAAGTTAATTTATCTGGATTAATGGGACCCTCGGTTTCTCATAACATTGTTAACCAATATTTACCTTACAAATACAAAGACGAACTTCAGGCTAGTCATGACATTCAGTTTATTGAAAAAGGGCTAGAGGCTTATCATTCACGCCTAACCGGCTTAGCAGCAGAGCTTGATAGCCTGCGTCGTTTTCACCGCCAAACTCTTGAACGCCTACCCATGGGGGCTTGTAGTTTAGGCGCCGATGGCGAAATATTAATGTGGAATAGTGCATTAGCTATCCAAACACAAATCGCCGCTGACGAAGTAGTAGGCAGTAAGGTCAGTAACTTAAAAGAACCGTTGAGAAGCTTGTTAATAGACTTTATTGCCGATGGCAACGCACACATTAATAAAAAAACCATTGAAGTAAACGGGCGCCCTCGCTGGATAAATCTACACAAGGGAGCGCTAGAAAACCCTGATAGCCATGAGTATGGTGGCGTGGTTATCTTACTAGAAGATCAAACTGAAACTCAGTTATTGGAAGAAGAATTAATTCATAGCGAACGCCTTGCTTCAGTTGGCCGACTGGCCGCAGGTGTCGCCCATGAAATTGGTAATCCTATAACAGGAATAGCGTGTCTAGCTCAAGACATAAAATACGAAACTGACAATGAAAACTTACTAGAAATTGGCGAACAAATTTTAGAACAGACTCAAAGAGTAACGCGTATTGTGCAATCCTTGATGAACTTTTCTCACACTGGTAATCACTCGCAACATCAAGAACAAGGGCCCGTAAGTATTTTTCAATGCGCACAAGACGCCATGGATCTGTTACAGCTTAGCGGCAAAGAACACTGTATTGAATATGCCAATCATTGCCCACAAGATGCTATTGTACTGGGTGATGAGCAACGGATTCAGCAAGTATTTGTAAATTTACTAAGTAACGCTCGTGATGCTAGTCCCGATAATACAATCATAAGCGTTTTTGCTTCTATCGAACCTCACTCTATTGAAGTAAAAGTTATAGACCAAGGAGAAGGGATTCCTGAAGATAAAATTGAACAAATATTCGAACCCTTCTTTACCACCAAAGAAGTAGGCAAAGGCACAGGCCTAGGCCTGTCGTTAGTCTATAGCATAATTGAAGAACACTATGGCCACATCAGTATTGTAAGCCCAGCTGACGAACAAGCTGGCACAGGTACTTGCGTGATTATCAACTTGCCACGTTATCAAGATGATGACGGCATAATAAACAGGGATACCTAATGGCACACATCTTAATTGTTGAAGATGAAAAAGTAATTCGTAATGCCCTTCGTCGCTTGTTAGAGCGCAATAAATACCAAGTAGATGAAGCTCCCACTCTTACAGATGCCAAAGAAAAAGACTTAGATAGCTACGATCTTATCATTAGTGATCTGCGACTGCCGGGGGGAAATGGTACCGAACTTATTACCAAAGCAAAAAAAGCTCCCGTATTAATTATGACCAGCTTTGCCAGTTTACGCAGTGCAGTAGACGCCATGAAAATGGGTGCGGTAGATTATATTGCCAAGCCCTTTGACCACGACGAAATGGTCATTGCCGTGCAGCGTATTTTGAAAGGCAAAAGTTTGGAACGCCAGAACACCGTTCTAAAAAAAGAGATTCAAAAAGTACACCCTACCACAGGCATGATTGGTAGCTGCCCACCCATGGAAGATCTATTCAAAAAGATTGGCAAAGTAAGCCCGACCGATGCCACGGTATTAATACTGGGTGAATCAGGCACTGGTAAAGAACTCGTTGCAAGAGCGATACACGAGCAAAGCCCAAGAGTTGATAACCCAATGATTAGTGTCAACTGTGCAGCTATTCCTGAAACCTTAATTGAGTCGGAATTATTCGGCCACGAAAAAGGTGCATTTACAGGTGCTACCTCAGTTCGCCAAGGGTTAGTTGAAGCCGCTGATGGTGGCACTTTGTTTTTAGATGAAATTGGCGAGCTTCCATTAGAAGCTCAGGCACGTCTATTACGCGTATTACAAGAAAGTGAAATCCGACGTGTAGGCAGCGTACAAAGCAAAAAGGTAAATGTACGCTTAGTGGCAGCCACTCACAGAAATCTAAAAGAGCTAGCTAAAAAAGGTGAATTTCGCGAAGATTTATACTATCGCTTAAACGTTGTAGAGCTAAAGCTACCACCCTTAAGAGATCGTGGTGATGACATTCTTGAACTGGCGCAAAAACTATTAAAACGAGCATGCGACAAATTAAACCGTCCACTACTGGTATTTTCAGACCACTGCCTAAAAACTATTTCGCAATACAACTGGCCAGGTAACGTGCGCGAATTAGAAAATGCAGTTGAGCGCTCTGTTATCTTAAATGACGGAGAGGCAATAGAAGCTGAAGCCATGGCAATTGACATACAGCCAGATCGCAACATATCCCCCTCTATGATGGAGTCACTCCAGCAAAACCCTAACCAAGGAGCTGCTGTAACTGAAACCAATCCTTCTGAGTTGTCTCTAGATGATTATTTTCAGCATTTTGTTTTAGAGAATGAAGACAAAATGACAGAAACTGAACTGGCATTAAAACTGGGAATCAGCCGCAAGAGCTTATGGGAAAGAAGACAGCGTTTAGGCATTCCACGTAAAAAGTCTAAATAAATTAGATATCGCACTGCTCCTTTCCCTTAAATAGTAAGATGCTAGGGGGCATGGTGTGAATGAGTCCACAAATACTCACATACTCACATACGTTACCTCACACCCCACAGCTTGCTAGATGGGTGTCAAATTTAGTAACACTTTTACGCCATATAATTTGAGACGTCGGTACAAATAGATGTAATCTATTGATTTATATACTATTTTATTGGGTGGCACGCCCCATGCTTTAGACATTAGTAGTCAGCAAATAGGCACTAATAACAATAAAAGTCTTTTGCTTGGTGGTTAAACGCTAATAATAAGTATAAAAATAATCTTTTAACTACTTTGCCGCATATAAAAATAATAATAGGCATCTTAAATTGATTGCTTTAAATGGTTACTCTTAAAACAGCTTATTTAAAGCAATTGATTTCATTTATTACCTGCAGACCTCTCAAATCAACGCCTTAGCACAAGTCACATGTCACTATTTTGTCGATAAACCATTAATATTCAGCTTACACCTCAATTTTTTTCATCTACTAGACTGTTCTTAATAGGTCACAAAGACACATTGGGCCACTTTTGTTACCGATGTTACCCAATACCCCACACTAGGTAGAGAAAAGTGCCTATTGGTAACAAACCCCTGACACAAATTGATGATTCCTATCGAGATTATATATAAGCCATTGATTTAAAAGGGGTTTTAAAAGTTGGCATAGGTAATGCTTTATATATTGAACTTGCAACACTGATACTAATAAAAATAATAAATCAGGTTGCACGGAGATATAAGAATTGCACTAATAAAAATAATAAAGTGATTCTGACCTCTCTGTAGCCATAATAATTAAAATAACAGGCAACCAGAATTCGTGTTTTGAGTGTGTAGTGACCCATTATAAAAATAACAATAAGGGCGTACCAGACACTCAAAACGCAATTCGAACCTAAATAATAAAAATAAGAAAAACACTCGAATTGACCTTGGGTAGCACCAATAAAAATAATAACGCTACCCTTGATTATTTTGTTTCGAAGGTTTCCTAAGTATGATCAAAACTAAACTGTTAATTATCTTTACTTACTTCCCAATGCTCTCCAAACTTGTCATTTCGTATGGATTCTGTACACTCGCCGAACACCGAAACCCACTGTTAATGCACCATAGACGCTCAAGTTAGTTTACCACATGAGCTTATTAGCCAAAATAACTCGGGTTATAACAATTACTATTATTCATGTGAATCATGCTTAAACGTTTAATATCTAAACTAACCAAATCTAAAACTGCAGAAGCCAATGTTGAAGTCATTGCTCGCAAAACTCATGGCATAAGCCGCACTAGAATTAGTGAGAACGCGCTAAAGGTCTTATATCGCCTGCAAAATTCCGGCTACCAAGCCCATCTTGTTGGTGGCGGAGTACGCGACCTATTACTTGGCCAAGAGCCTAAAGACTTTGACATTGCCACAGATGCAAAGCCCGAAGAAGTACACAAGCTGTTCCGAAATTCCCGTTTAATTGGCCGGCGCTTTCGCTTAGTACACGTTGTATTTGGCAGAGACGTTATTGAAGTAGCTACCTTCCGCAGCAGCCACGACAATGCACAAGGCAAGCAGCAATCAAAAACAAACGACTCGGGCATGCTGTTACGTGACAATGTATACGGCACCATAGATGAAGACGCTGTGCGACGAGACTTCACTATTAATGCTCTTTATTACAACGTAAAGGATTTTTCTGTTGCCAGCTACGAAGGTGGTATCCAAGATATACATAATAAGTCTATTCGCATGATTGGTGACCCAGAAACTCGTTACCGTGAAGATCCTGTACGAATGATTCGTGCGGTGCGCTTTGCTGCAAAACTTAATTTTAAAATTGAAAAGAAAACCGATGCGCCGATAAAACAACTGGCGCCTTTACTCCGAGATATTCCTGCCCCACGCTTATTTGAAGAAGCCCTAAAGTTGTTTATGGCAGGTTATGCCCATAATACATTTAAGTTACTAGAAGAAAGAAACCTATTTGGACAATTATTCCCACAGACTCAAACTTGCATTGAGCAAAACTCTTTTTACCGAGATATGGTGGTCCAAGCACTTAAAAACAGTGACCTGCGTGTATCTCAGGGGAAGTCATTAACTCCTGCATTTTTGTTATCAGTATTCTTGTGGCCAGCCATGCTAGAAAAAGCCAACAAACTTCAAAAACAGATGCCTGCAGGCCCAGCTATGCAGCAAGCAGCACAAGAAGTTATTTCTGCACAACAGCAAAGTACTTCTATCCCTAAGCGCTTTGTATTTCCTATGCGTGATATCTGGGACCTTCAGCACCGTTTGGTTAAACGCCTACCTAAGAATATCGAAGGTATTTACAGTCATGAGCGCTTCCGGGCGGCATACGACTTTATTTTATTGCGTGAAGAGATTGGCGAAAGTTTAGAAGGCACTGGAGATTGGTGGACTGATTATCAAAAAGAGAATCCCCGTGAACAGACTCGGCCATCACGAAACCGTCACTATAAAGACCGCAGCAATCACTCTGGTGATCGTAAACCAAGACGCCGTCCCCAGCCTTAAGCTGTATTACTGATGAAACCTTGGATTGATGTTTATATAGGATTGGGCAGTAATTTGCACAATCCCTTAGAGCAAGCTGAGCAAGCCATTGACGAACTTGCTCAGCATAAACATTTGCGTAACGTGAACGCCAGCTCTCTGTTCACAAGCAAGCCCGTAGGCCCTCAAGATCAACCTGACTATGTGAATGCCGCTGTTTACTTTCAAACACAGCTTGGCGCCCATGATCTGTTAGACCTATTGCAATCGTTTGAACAAGAACATGGCCGTGTCCGCAACCGTCACTGGGGAGAACGCACACTAGATTTAGATTTATTGTGTTACGGCAATGCACAAATTCACACTCCTAGATTAACTGTGCCACACTCATTTATGCTTGAGCGCAGCTTTGTATTGTATCCCTTGCATCAGCTGGCCCCGAATATGCTATTAAGTAACGGAAAAATACTTTCAACACATCTTGAAAACATCCCTTTTGACCTGCAATTGATCGAAAATGGCAATTGACTTCCAAGTGTAAATCCGGACTATAGCTGCATTATAAAAACGGAACGAGTGCTTTATGAGCAAAACAACCATAAACACCCTGCATCAGTGCAAACAAGACAACAAGAAATTCGCTGTTGTTACGGCCTACGACGCCACTTTCTCTTATCTAGCTAGCCGTGCTGACATAGACGTTATTTTAGTAGGCGACTCTCTGGGTATGGTTTTTCAGGGCAAGGACAGTACAGTTCCCGTTACGTTAGAACACGTGTGTTACCACACAGACGCCGTTAAACGTGGTAATCAGGGCGCGCTAATCATGTCTGACTTACCGTTTATGTCATATGCCACACCTGATCAGGCCATTGAAAGCTCTGCAATGCTAATGCAGTCTGGGGCTGAAATGGTCAAATTAGAAGGCGGGGCATGGTTAGTAGATACAGTTGAAGCATTAAGCGAACGAGGCATCCCTGTATGCGCTCACCTGGGCTTAACACCGCAATACGTCCATAAGTTTGGCGGCTACAAGGTTCAGGGCCGTAGTGACGCAGCAGCTAAGCAAATGCTACAAGATGCTCAAGCGATGGAGGCCGCTGGTGCAGACCTTATATTATTAGAATGTGTGCCGGCAGAATTAGCCAAAAAGCTAACAAAAACGGTGGGTATCCCTGTAATTGGGATTGGAGCAGGTTCAGATACCGACGCTCAAGTATTAGTATGCTACGACATGCTAGGAATGAACTCTGGTCACGTACCAAAGTTTGTTAAAAATTATATGATCGAAGGCCGTACTATTCAGCAAGC
Organism: Crocinitomicaceae bacterium; assembly: GCA_047628755.1. Taxonomy (GTDB): domain Bacteria; phylum Pseudomonadota; class Gammaproteobacteria; order Pseudomonadales; family Oceanobacteraceae; genus Bermanella. Next base: position 29,642 of record JBLHVV010000003.1, read on the forward strand.
CTTTGAAAGTTACGGACAAGAAGTTAAAGATGGCACTTTTCCAGGGCCGGAGCACGGATTTAAAGCATGAACGTAGTTGAAACAGTAAATGATCTTCAAGCCCAAATTAAACAAGCTAGGGCGGCAGGGAAAAAAGTAGGTTTTGTGCCAACCATGGGCAGCCTACATGATGGTCATATGATGTTAATTGATAAAGCCACAGAAGATTGCGACTTTGTGGTAAGCAGTATTTTTATTAATCCACTTCAGTTTAATGACATTGATGACTTGGGTCGCTACCCAAAAACTTTTGATGCCGACAGCGAATTACTAAAAAAACACAACTGCGACTTGTTATATTTTCCGTCTATCGATGAAATGTATCCTCATGGGCAAACTGCTCAAACTAAGGTTAGTGTGCCAGTTGTTAGTGAAGGCCTTTGTGGAAACAGCCGCCCAGGGCATTTTGATGGCATGGCTACAGTCGTCATTAAACTTTTTCACATGGTGGCTCCCGATGCATCGTTTTTCGGCGAAAAAGATTATCAACAACTGGCTGTTATACGTAAAATGGTGGGAGACTTAAATCTACCATTTGATGTGATTGGTGTAGCCACTTGCCGAGAAGAAAGTGGCTTAGCCATGAGTTCTCGTAATCATTATTTGAGCACAGAAGAAAAAGCCACGGCCAGTAACTTGTTCCGCTTGCTGTCTGAAATATCGACTTCTATAAAATCAGGCAATACTGATTATTTAGCACTGTGTAAAAATGGTAATGCACAATTAGCATCTTTAGGTTTTAAACCTGACTACCTAGAAGTTAGAAACGCAGATACTCTCGCTCCTGCCTCAACTGATGATCAAGACCTAGTTATTCTGGTAGCCGCTATTTTGGGCAAAGCTCGATTAATTGATAACTTGCGATTGAGCCTTAATTAGGCTCGTTCTGACATCTATATAAACATCAAAATAGCCCATAAATAAAATAGGGGCTCTTGCGAGTTAAAGCCAATCTGTCGGTCATTATGGGCCAGTATCGTTAATTTCTCGTTAATTTACCCAATTATCCATCATTAAACTTGAAGCCAACAGCAGGGTTGTCTAAACCCTAATGTAGGAACTCGTTTTTTGTTCGGCAAAAGGATTAGCATGCACTTTTTTTCAAAGCTCTCTCTTAAGTATAAAATACTCAGTATTGCATTAATCGGTGCCATGGGATTTGTTAGTTATCTTGCATACACCTTCAATAGCACAAAGAACAACACTACTCGCCTTGAGAATATTGAAGATATTAATTTTCCTGTTTTAGACAATACAGGTCGCATTTGGCTGCTTTTATTTGAAGCACGCACATCTATGCAAACTGCAATCTCCGAGGGTGAAATCGACTTAATCGAAGATGTTGAGCAAAATCAGCAAGATATTAATAAATTATTAGACCAAATTGATAAATTGAATCCAACTTATAAAGCAAATGTCCGACAGCTAAAAAATGGCTTAGAGCAATACATCAGTAGTGCTCGCTCATTAACTCAAGGCATGATTAAAGGAACAATGTCGCTGTCTAATATGTCTAGCATGGCAAGCAGCATGCATAATCATTACAAAGAATTTACTCAAAGTCTTAAACAATTTAGAGGCAGGGCTCTAAATGATTTTAGCCAAAGCTTAGATAATGCTAAACAGGAAAGTCGCCAAACACTGAACACTGGCTTGATCATTGGCGTTTCAATCATATTGCTTTTATTGACAGTAGCTTGGATTGTCTCGCAGCAAGTGACCTCTAATATTCATCGCATTGTTAGAGAACTAGAAGAAATGTCTACCGGTAACGGTGATCTTACTGTGCGATTAGAAACAAACTCTAAAGATGAGATTGGTCTGCTAGTTGATCGGTTTAACGGTTTTGTTACACACTTACAATTGATGATAAAGGTTCTATCAAATTTATCTTATGGCGTAACCAATGGTGCCGAAGAGGTGTCCAAAATTGCGCAACATACTCGAAAAGGTATTGAAGGCCAACAACATGAAATTCAACAAGTGGCTACTGCAGTATCGGAAATGGCACAAACTGCAATCGAGGTTTCCAAAAATGCAGCTGAGGCCGCCACGGCTACTAATCAGGGTCAGCAAGAATCTCATAGTAGCCAATCGGTAGTACAAGATAATATTAAAGCAATTACACGACTAGCTGAAGACATAGAGAATGCACGCAACGTAATAAAAACACTATCTGACCAAGTGCAAGAGATTAGCGCAAGCTCGCAGGATATTCGTTCAATCGCAGATCAAACCAATTTATTAGCGCTAAATGCCGCTATCGAAGCCGCTCGTGCTGGTGAGCAAGGCCGTGGATTTGCGGTTGTGGCTGACGAAGTACGAACGCTTGCAGGCAGAACGAGTGAAAGTACCAATCAAATAGAAAAAATAATTGGACAATTATTAGTCGGTACACAGCAAGCAGTTGAGTTAATGGAGAGGTCAAAGGATCAAGCGTATGAATCTGTTACTCACTCTGAATCCACTGGAGAGTCTCTGCAGCACATTTTAAATTCTATCGATACCATAAGTAATATGAATCAGATGGTAGCACTTAGTGCTGAAGAACAAAGATCGGTAGCAGAAGAGCTGAGTAAAAATATTGTGCGCATTGATGGCTTCTCTAATCAGACTGTTGAAGATGCAAAATCCACTTCAGAATCTACTAAAAATTTATCTGCTCAAGCCGAACAACTAAAGTCTATTGTAAATGAATTCAAGGTATAATCGCTAATATTAAGGCAATGGGCTATTCATTGCTGTCCCTTATTGGACTCGATAATGACCCAGGTAATTAAGAATACTCAATGGAAATCCGTACAGCCGATTATATTTACCAACAATACTTTAGAACTTTTAGATCAGCGCATCCTTCCCCAAAAAAAACAATACTTAACATTTACTGACCCGGCAGAAGTTGCCAAAGCCATTAGCAATATGGTGGTACGAGGTGCGCCGGCTATTGGAATAACAGCTGCCTTTGGTATTGTACTGGCGGCCTTGCAACAACTGACCCTACTGTCCTCTGAAGATCAAAAAAAAATATGCAAACTTGATTTAGACTATGCATTTAGTGCCTTAGAAAACTCAAGGCCCACGGCTATGAATTTATTCTGGGCATTAAATAAAATGCGCGAAGTCCTAAACATCAATAAACAGTCAACGGCTAGTCAACAAATTCACGCATTACTAGCCGCTGCTAATAAAATTTTAATTGAGGATATTACAGCCAATAAAAAAATGGGTAAACTGGGTGCTAGCCTAATCGAAAAAAACAGTGAAGTTTATACTCACTGTAACGCAGGTGCACTGGCGACCGGAGGATATGGTACAGCGCTAGGTGTTATCCGAAGTGCATTCTCCCAAGATAAAATCACCCAAGTATATGCTGGAGAAACACGCCCTTGGTTACAAGGGGCACGTTTAACCGCATGGGAATTAATGCAAGATAACATACCAGTAAAAATCTCTAGCGAAGGCGCAGCAGGCCAATTATTAAGACAGGGTAATGTACAGTGGATTATTGTTGGTGCCGACCGCATTGCCGCCAATGGCGATGTAGCCAACAAAATTGGCACTTATAATTTGGCCGTACTGGCTAAGTATCATAACGTTAAAGTAATGGTAGTAGCACCCACTACAACATTTGATCTATCCATCAACCATGGTGACAACATTCCTATTGAACAACGCCCACAACATGAAGTAACACAAGTTCAAGGCATTCAGATTGCACCTGAAGGATGCCAAGCCATTAATCCGTCATTTGATACGACACCTAACGAATTGATCGACGCTATTATTTGTGAAAAAGGCATTATAAAAGCACCTTTTAAACTAAATATTCAAAAACTTTTAGGCTGATTGTTTATTAAGAATAATCTAAAGTTCATATAAACGAATGATATATAATCAATACTTGAAAAATCGTATGTTGTTTTGTAAGCAACTGGAGCTTTAGATGATACGCCTTTGTATTTTATTATTGCTGCTCACCCATTTAGCCAGGGCAGAACAGACGGACCATAGCGAAAAGTCCTTCTTTGACAACTTTACAAAAGCCACCTCAACATTGCCTTTCATGGACCAAGAGGATCCTGAAGACTTAGAGAATGCTGCTGCATTATTAATGTCCATTCGACTTAAGGACTCTTTAGAACGTCAGGCTACCAAACAACCAATGATCTTATTACCCCATAAACCCAACTATATTATGCCGTTTTCTTATACGGAGGCTCCTTATGATGATCTTCAAAGACAATTTGCTGGAGATCAGTGGACTGGCTTCAAGAATATTGAAGCCATGTTCCAGATAAGCATCAAATATCAGGTATACCAACTTGATGACGCTAATGACTATAAGTTATATGTGGCTTATACCAACAAATCTTATTGGCAAGTATATAACGAAAATGCATCTCGCCCATTCAGAGAGACTAATCATGAACCTGAACTCTTTTTACAAATGTCACCAGAATGGGGGCCTATCAATCATGTTAGAGTAGGTCTTAACCATCAGAGTAATGGTCAGTACCTAGGCTTTTCCCGCAGCTGGAATCGAATTACGTCAGGCTTTTACCACCTTAGTGGTAATTCCATTTTCGGCATAGAGCCCTGGTATCGTATTAAAGAACAGTCGTCTGGCATTGCCGACGACCCGACTGATGATGACAATCCAGATATAGAAAAGTATTTAGGCTACGCCAACTTTATATGGCACAAACAAAACAAAAGAACTTCGCGATCCATTCGTTTTGGAAACAACCTAAGAGGCGGCAGTCAAAACAGAGGCTGGGTAGAGCTAGAAGTTAACTTTCCTCTAGGTCGGCGGTTTAAAGGATTTGTTCAATATTTCGAAGGCTTTGGTCACAGCTTGATAGAATATGACCAATATCAAAGACGCTTAGGTTTTGGTATTAAAATAACTGATTATTTATGAAATACGATCACCTGTTATTTATAAAACTTATTAATTAATAGAGCCTGTATATTAAGTAACGATTATGGCCAATGTATTTTACGATTCCGCTCCTTTTCGTCGTATTTTTGTTAAGTTTCACTTAAAACCTGCCTTCATAATCGCTACAATTACATCGCTTTTAGTAAATCTATTAGTCTTGATGTTTTTATCAATATTACTTATTAATAATTAGTAATAAAATGGCTCAAGGCGTTTACCTATTTTGGAGTTGTTATGAAAGACGTGGTTATTGTTGCAGCGGGTCGCAGTGCTATTGGGGCGTTTCAAGGTGCCTTAGCGCCTTTGACTGCAGTTGAGATTGGCAGCCAAATAATTAAAGGTGTAGTCAAACGCTCTGGAGTTGATGCGGACAAAATTGACGAAGTTATCTTTGGTCAGGTACTAACCGCTGGTGCAGGTCAAAACCCGGCTCGTCAATCTGCTATACATGCGGGGCTGTCCCATCACACTCCAGCCCTAACCATTAACAAAGTATGTGGATCAGCCCTTAAAGCTGTTCATCTAGCAGCACAAGCTATTGCAAATGGCGATGCCGATATTATTATTGCTGGTGGCCAAGAAAGTATGTCTAATTCCGCTCACATAATGCCTAACTCTCGAAATGGCCAACGCATGGGACCTATCACCATGGTAGATACTATGATCCAAGACGGTCTATGGGATGCGTTTAACGATTACCACATGGGCATTACTGCTGAGAATTTAGCCGAAAAATATGACATTAGCCGCGAAGCACAAGATGCATTCGCGGCAGCCTCACAGGCTAAAGCTGTTGCAGCTCAAGAAGCTGGTAAATTCGATGACGAGATTATCGACATTTTAATTCCGCAACGTAAAGGGGACCCGGTAATTGTAAATAAAGACGAATGTCCACGTGCAGGCGTTACCGAAGAAAAGCTAGCTCGCATGAATGCTGCGTTTAAAAAAGACGGTACGGTTACTGCGGCCAATGCATCTTCATTAAATGATGGAGCCGCAGCTGTTATGCTAGCCAGCAGAGAAAAAGCTGAAGAGCTAGGCCTAACGATACTAGCCACCATTAAAGGTTACGCTAATGCTGGTGTTGATCCAGCCATTATGGGTATTGGTCCAGTGGCAGCCACTAAACGCTGCCTAGAAAAAGCTGGCTGGGCGCTAGCAGACTTGGACTTAATTGAAGCAAACGAAGCATTTGCCGTTCAATCTTTGTCTGTCGGTAAGGAATTACAATGGGATGCTGATAAGGTAAACGTAAATGGCGGGGCCATCGCTCTTGGCCACCCGATTGGTGCCTCAGGTTGCCGTGTATTGGTAACCCTAATTCACGAAATGCAAAAACGTGATGTGAAAAAAGGCCTAGCCACATTATGCATTGGCGGCGGCCTGGGTGTTTCATTAGCCATTGAGCGTTAATCTGAACAAGTTAAAACAACTGACTCCAAAAGACACTTAAACAAAAAAACCAACTCACTTCAAAAGAGTTGGTTTTTTTGTTTTAAGGTACTATTAAAGTTAATGAATTATAGCTTCATTACCGGGCAATACATTGCCAAACTCAGGAGGCAGAATATTGTGCTTGTTGACCACAAATGTATCGTAAATATCCAACACATCTTCACCGTCTATTTCTAACGGCTCTAGCAGTACACACACAGCTTCTATACTGTCTAAATCTGCAACTACCGCAGTTTTAAAGCCGCCCTTGGTATTAACACAAACCAGATCCCCAAGGTCTATTTCACAGATAACTGTTGGAATATCTTGTGCCAGAAACTCATCGGCATCCATAGGCTCAATAAAGTGAGCCGCTGCCACAATATGAAGCACATCTACCAGTTCAGGTTGATTAAGTTCAAGTCTATCTGAATCTGCGTCGGTATCTGTAACGTCCAGCATTTTATAAAGAAGTGTTTGAAATAAATCTAGGTCTTCGTCACTCCAGCTGATGTCCATACTGGAATCCAATGGGCTAGGGATATCTGTAGACAAGAGTATCTCTTGGTTTGAAGTAGCACCTTGCTCTGGCATGACAACGTTAACAAATTCAACGCCTGTGCCTTCCACATCAGCTAAGCGCCAAGTTAACGGATGTTTTAATGTCTGTGTCATTTTAGGCCTCCATCTGATGCCATTTTATTGCATTGAACACACGCTATTTCTCACCTGTATGAGAAATCGCTAAATCTTTAAGACCGTATACACATTACCACTCACTGTCCCATTTTTATCACTTTTAGGCAACCATTGTTGATATAATAAATTTTGCTAACTAATGTACTATAAGTATAGCGGCTATTTAGATTAAGAGTTTATATGTCCCTATTTTTTGTCTTATTGGAAGAGTTTATTCGTGAATATATTTAATAAACAAGCATATTGGATTATTTTTTTATCTGTAGTTTTATCGGCATGCACATCGCTGCCCGATCAAAAAAGTGTTGAATTTAGAGCCGCCAGCGCAAGTCAGATTAATAGCTCTACCAACGATATTTTGCAAAAAACCAAATTAAAGATAAAAAAAGCCAGTAGCCAAACTTTGTCTTTTTATGCTCCTAGCTACCACAAACAGGCACTGGCATCTTTTGCAACGGCTAAGTCTCTTTATGCAAAGAACTCAAATGACGAAGAGGCTAAGCTAAATGCACTGCTTGCCATTGAGTACCTAAACTCTGGTATTCGTAACAAAAAAATAGTGATGAGTGTTTTGCAAAAAAGCCTAAAGTCCCGCAAGGTGTTAATGGAACTAAATGTCCATAAGAACTTCCCAGCCGAATTTAATAAACTAGAGAAAAATCAAATATCAGTCATAAAGTCAATTGAAATGCAAGATATTAAAGGGGCTAAAACGGCTGAAAAAGAACTATTAAAAGAAATGCGAGTACTTGAGGTGCGCGCCATTGACTACGTCTATCTCGCTAAAACACACACTGCCCTTAAGCAGGCAAATGAATTAAATGCCAAAGACTTGATGCCTATCACCTTGCAAAAAACCATGCAAAATTTAACTGCAACACAGCAGTTTATCCGTCAAAATCCAAGGCAAGAGCTGCGCATAGAAGAACTGGCAAAGCTCAGTCTTTTTCAAGCAGAGCGTCTTTATTCATTAACCCGTCACGCTGATCAAATAAATACAGCTCAAGATAACAAACAACTAGAAAAATTCGTTTTAAAGCAAGAAGAACAGTTGAGTAAAATTAATAAAGCATTTAAAGAAACCGACATGAAAAACATTTCTTTCAATGACCAAAGTATAATTCTTCAAAAATACGCAACAAAAGTAAAAGCCGATATTCGAGCTTACCAATCAAAAAGCGGGAAAGTCAGTAAAACACAATTAGAAAAATGGAAACGAAAAACGGTGTTATTACAAAACGAAGTCAGACGCTTACAAAAGGCTTTAAAGAAGGCTCAGGCGAAGAATTGATAACTTGATTGATCTATTAAATTAACGGGCAATAAAAAGAGGATGTACCTTTTTTTTATTGCCCGATTAGCTCAAGCCGAATAGCTATAGCATTTCGTCTAAGACTTCCTGTCTTGCTTTAATCATCGAGCTATAGGTTTTCTCTAAGCTAAACCGATAAGGAGCATCTTCACCTTTTAAGCGCCCGATCTGAAGCTCCAGCCTAGTTATTTCATTTTTCAGCCGACGAATAATCTCTTTGTCCGCACCATCGCCTTTTAGTTTATAAAAAGATTCAGCCATAAGCGCCTCCATCCTTTGTAGGCATAATGCAAATGGTTAGACAAAAAAACAGCCTTAAGGGCTATTTTAGTAGACTTTATAGTCACCACATTAACGACTACTTCTGTCACAATGCTTATCAACCAATTATGTGTTAAGAGGCCATAGTAACAAAAAGGTGTATCAAAATAAGTCAGAATCCGATAAAGGGTATCATAAGACAGTTTATTGGTAGTGGTGACTAACATATGATTTATAAGTATAAGAAAACTGGGCAGATATCTGCCATAGGTTTATAATGGTTCTCCTTAATTTTAAAGTATGAGTGGTTAACTTCGTGGCTAAAAAGCTGTATATCAAAACCCATGGTTGCCAAATGAATGAATACGACAGTTCTCGTATGGCTGATCTTCTGGGTGATACCCACGAAATGGAGTTAACCGACAACCCTGAGGAAGCTGATGTTTTGCTTTTAAACACTTGTTCTATAAGGGAAAAAGCTCAAGAAAAAGTTTTTCATCAACTTGGGCGCTGGAATAAGCTTAAAGCTAAAAACCCAGATTTAGTCATTGGGGTAGGTGGGTGTGTAGCTAGCCAAGAAGGGGGGGCCATTCTTAAACGCGCACCCCAAGTAGACATAGTATTTGGTCCACAAACGCTGCACCGCCTGCCCGATTTCATTGATGCTAGTGCCAATAAAATTCCCATTGTAGATGTTACCTTTCCTGAAATTGAAAAATTTGATCATCTGCCAGCCCCAAAAGTAGATGGCGCAACTGCGTTTTTATCCATTATGGAAGGCTGCAGCAAGTATTGTACATTCTGTGTAGTTCCATACACGCGTGGTGAAGAAGTAAGTCGTCCGTTTAACGATGTATTGAAAGAAGTGCATCAGCTGGCCGAACAGGGCGTCCGCGAAGTCAACCTGTTGGGTCAAAACGTAAACTGTTACGAGGGCGAAACTGACGATGGAGAAATAGCTGATCTTGCTGAGCTAATTCACCATGTAGCAGAAGTAGATGGCATTGACCGTATCCGCTTCACTACTAGTAATCCACTGGAATTCCCTGACAGCTTAATTCAAGCCTATGCCGAAGTACCAGAGCTGGTAAGCCACCTGCATCTACCAGTTCAAAGTGGATCAAACAAAATTCTAGCCGCCATGAAGCGTGGTCATGAAGTTGAAATGTATATTGATAAAATTAATCGTATTAAAAAAGTACGACCTGACATCAGCATTAGCTCTGACTTTATCATAGGGTTCCCTGGTGAAACTGAAGAAGACTTTGAAGATACAATGAATCTAATTGCAGAAATTGGTTTTGATACTTCTTTCAGTTTTGTCTATAGCAAGCGACCAGGCACCCCAGCTTCTGACCTTGAAGATAATATGCCAGAAGCGGACAAGAAAATACGACTGAAAATACTTCAAGAACGTATACTCCAAAATGCTCAAGGCATTGGACGTCGTATGGTTGGCAAGACGGAAACGATTTTGGTTACTCAACTCTCCAATAAAGATCCAGGCAAAATGATTGGACGCTCTGAAAATAATCGTTCAGTTTACTTCAGATGCGACGATCACAGCTTAATTGGTAAGTTTGTAAAAATTAAAGTGGAAGAGTCATTTAACAACAGCTTATTTGGTCAGCTATTAATTGAAGAAGGTGTGTACTAACAGTACGCTCTTGCTCATATAATCTTAACTATTTTTAACGAGATCCAGGTTCTTAATGACAGCAGATACTAGTACCGCAGAAGCTATCACCACTGAGAAACTCCACACGGCGCAGGCCGAGTTTTATTTAGAACCTGACAGCACGAAGCGACTCGCCAATTTATGTGGACATTTGGACAGTAATATAAAGCAAATTGCTAAACACTTTTCTATTCGTATTTTTAATCGTGGTAATCACTTTAAAATTGCCGGCGACGCCACCTGCGTAGACCACAGCACCAAGATTATTCAAAAGCTGTACCGAGAAACACATAATCGAACCGAGATCCGTACCGATTTAATTCACTTGATGCTGCAAGAGGCTGATCTTGAGATCGTGCAGTTAAAAGAAGCTGCCCAAGAAGGTGGCCACAAGCCTATTGTGATACGCACACCTAAGCTGATCATCAAACCTCGCGGTCCTAATCAGCAGAAATACGTGCATACAATTAATACTCATGACGTAAACTTTGGCATCGGACCAGCCGGAACTGGAAAAACCTACTTAGCGGTTGCCTGCGCCGTTGAGGCGTTATTACGCGATGACGTACAAAAAATATTATTGGTGCGTCCTGCAGTAGAAGCGGGTGAAAAACTGGGCTTTTTACCCGGAGATTTATCACAAAAGATCGATCCATATTTACGCCCACTTTACGATGCACTTCACGACATGCTGGGCTACGAGCAAGTGGCCAAGTTGCAAGAGCGTAATATTATTGAAATTGCACCATTGGCCTATATGCGTGGCCGTACACTAAGTAATTGCTATGTAATTTTAGACGAAAGCCAGAACACTACTCCCGAGCAAATGAAGATGTTTCTTACTCGAATTGGTTTTGGGTCTAAAGCCGTTGTAACAGGGGACATTACTCAAGTGGATTTACCTCGAGGTACCCGATCTGGCCTAAGCCACATTATGAATATATTAAATGAAGTTGAAGGCATCGGATTTACTCACTTTGTAAATAAAGATGTGGTACGCCACCCATTGGTTCAACGCATTGTAGATGCTTACGACAATCACGATGCTAAACAAGAAAAACGCCGCGAATCTAAGCGCATCGAAGAGCAACAAGCTAAGAACACCGAAGCCACGGTTCAGCAACAACAGGCTGGCAGCGTATCTGGTGAAGTCCATGATTAATGTAGACTTGCAGTGTGAGTTTGAAGCTGACAACCTACCTAACTTCGAACAATTTAACCTTTGGGCAACCACTGTGTTAAAGGGGTTAAAAGATACCGCCGACCTTAGTATTGTAATTGTAGGGCTAGAGCAAAGCCAAAGTCTAAACCTGGAGTTTAGAGGTAAAGACCAGCCTACGAATGTACTGTCTTTTCCGTTTGAAGTGCCACCAGAACTGGCTCATATTCATGATGAAATGGGCAACTTAATCGGTGACCTAGTGATTTGTGCACCGGTGGTAGAGCAACAAGCCCATGAGCAAAACAAGCCTTTATTACATCATTGGGCGCACATGGTTATACATGGTTGCTTGCATTTATTAGGCTACGACCATATAAAGGACGATGAAGCCGACGTTATGGAAAACCTAGAGCGCCAAATACTGGCTAAACTAGATATTAACGACCCATACTTAATTACTGAATAAGATAATGAAAGAGCGATCGAGAACGTCCGTATTTAATTGGCTTGAAAATTTTAAACTATTTTCTGGCGACCCCAAAAACAGTAATGAGATAAAACACATCCTACGTGAGGCTGAAGGTCGCCAAATTGTAGACAGTGATGCGTTATCTATTATGGAAGGCGCCATTCAGGTGGCCGACATGCAAGTTCGTGAAATTATGATTCCACGATCTAAAATGGTTTGTGTAAAAGCTGAGCAAACACCTAAACAGTTTTTAACTAATGTGATCGAATCTGCTCACTCTCGGTTCCCCGTCCTAGGTGAAACTGACGATGAAGTGCTAGGCGTAATGTTAGCCAAAGATCTTTTGCCTTTAGTGCTCTCAGAAAACAGTAAAAACTTTCGCCTAAAAGACATCATGCGCCCAGTTACATTTGTGCCTGAAAGTAAACGGGTCAATGTTTTATTAAACGAGTTCCGCGCCACTAGAAACCACATGGCCTTGGTCATCGATGAATATGGAGGTCTTGCGGGATTAGTAACGATTGAAGATGTGCTTGAGCAGATTGTAGGGGATATTGAAGACGAACATGACTTCGATGAAGAAGACAGCTTTATTAAGCAAGTGGACCCCACCACCTATATGGTGAAGGCGCTGACGCCAATCGAAGACTTTAACAACACCTTCAAAACTAAGTTTGAAGCTATTGAGTTTGATACTGTTGGCGGCATCATTATTGATAAATTTGGACGACTGCCTGATTGTGACGAAAGTATCACCATAGGTAAGTTGAGTTACAAAATTGTTAACGCAAATAGCCGACAGATACATTTGTTGGAAGTTTCTACAGCCGTAAAATTAGAAAAAAAATAGAAGCATTTCATGAATCTTGATTTATATTCGATACAACGGCCTGGACTCCTAGGCCATTTTTTTGCCTTAGTCTGTGGCGCACTTATTCCTTTTAGCTTCGAACCTTATAATCTATGGCCTTTACAGGTGGTAGCTATTTCATTATTTTACTTTTCTATAAAAGATCTAGCTAGCAAGCAAGCCATGTGGCGCGGTTGGTGGTTTGGGCTGGGGATGTTTGCATCGGGCGTTAGTTGGGTATATGTAAGTATCCACGACTTTAGTAATACTCCAGCCCCACTGGCTGCCTTAATGACATTGATATTTGTAATGGGACTAGCTTGGTTTTTTGCATCTATGGCCTTCTTTTATCAACGTTTCTTTGCAGATAAAAAACTAGCTTATCTGAGTTTTGCTGCCGTATGGGTGTTATTCGAATGGTCTAGAAGTTGGTTTTTAAGCGGTTTCCCGTGGCTATTTTTAGGAGATGCCCACATCTATTCTAGCCTGAAAGGTTTTGCACCCGTGTTTGGTGTTTACAGTATTAGCTTTATTGTCACACTCATTTCAGCGTACATTGTTGATGCCTATATTAAAAATACAGCATCTGAAAACAGTGATCATAACTTCAAAGGTATCATCAAAAATGTTGGCCCTGTTTTACTTGCTCCATGGATAATAGGTGCTTTTTTATCCATATTTGAATGGACTGAAAAACAAGCCGAGGTTCAGGTAGTAGCTATTCAAGGCAATATTCCACAAGAACGCAAATGGCTGCCTGAAGAAATATATCCAACTTTAGAGAAATACCGAAGTGCCAGCGAAAAAAACTGGGATGCTGATGTTATTTTATGGCCCGAAACTGCGATTACTGTATTACACCACCAAGCCAAAGAGTACATGAGGTATTTAGACGAAGAAGGTAAAAAAACCAACACTGCACTAATTACAGGCATTCCTTATCAGCAAGGAAAAGACGAAGTCAAGCCTGGTCGTTATCATAATTCTATTGTGGGTCTTGGTGAAGCGTCTGGACTGTATCATAAAAATAAATTAGTACCATTTGGCGAATACATGCCCTTTCCTGATAGCTGGCGACCGCTGCTGTCATTCTTCAATATTCCCATGTCCCAATTTGCAAGTGGAGAAACACAGCAAGGCTTACTCACAGTAAACTCCGAAAACTCACAATACGGCATTGCCCCATTTGTTTGTTACGATGTAGTTTATCCTGATTATGTGGCCGAGCAGAGCAAAGACAGCGGTATGATAATTACAATTAGCAATGATGCCTGGTTTGGTTTGAGTAATGGACCCCTGCAGCATTTAGGCATTGTAAAAATGCGCGCCCTTGAAAATGCACGCTTTGTTTTACGCAGCACCAATACAGGAGTGACGGCATTAATAGATAACCGAGGCCGTGTAGTTGATCAATTGCCACAAATGGAATTTGGTATCTTAAGAGCTCAAGCTGAAATTAGAACCGGCAACACCCCGTTTAATATATGGGGTAGCTGGCCTATATTGCTGCTGTGTTTTGCCGTGTTAGCTTTTATAAGGCTAAGATACAATAGGCAGTAAGCTCAAGCCAGCTCTAACCGACCTAGCTCTTGTCGGTTATAAAGTGCATCTTGTTTATTTGCGAACAGTTGAATGTCGTTAGGTGTAATCAAAATTGCCTTATCATCCATCAAACCCACAAAACCAGCCGTAAAAGACGAGACCAAGCCACCACTGGCTGATACCAACTTAGCTGAACCTTTTAGCTCCACCATATCTTTTAAACCGTTGCCAAGTGGATCGACAATAGAATCCGCACTTTTATAAAGCGCCATAGCATCGACGGCTAATATCAGTACAAAACCATTGCGAAACGTCAGCCATTGTGTGCCTTCATGAGCCCCTTTATCAATATATTCACAGCGGACAATAATGTCAGACGAACCTTCTAATACCATGGCAACCTTTACATCTTTTATATGGCCGCAACTTCAAATGCGACAGAGCAAGAAAACGCTCCCAAACCGTTAATATTGGAGAGCTGGTTAATTATACATGGCTTGAGTCTTTTTAGCTCACGAGGCAATAATTAACCCAACTTACGCTGCGTTATTCATAAAGCTAATCGCTTGCTTAAGCTGACTAAGCTGAACTTGCTGTGGATTAATGTAGTGAACACCATAAACATATCCATTTTCGTTAGAGTTAATGCGCTCAACCGTTCCCACTAACTTCATCGGTTTTTGCCCACGATATTCATCAAGCTCTTGCTTGGGGAGCATAATTGAAACCTTAACATCGTTACTTTTTTTAATTTCATGGTTCAGTAGTATCTTCATACCGGTAACACTAATATTTTCACAATAAGCGTCCTCCCATATACCATCCACCTCTACTCGAACTAAAAAGTGTGACTCGGTTCTTGGATGCATTCGACGGTCATCTTGCTTTGGCTGATTAACATTGATGACGCCTACTTTATCAATTTTAAAGTGACCTATTAGATCACCTAAAGTCTGAGTTAAATCTAACAGTGATTGGGCTATATTACTGGTGTTAGCGACTTTTGACGTGTTTTGATCAAGTGCATCTAACAAGCCCTCCATCGCCCCTTCTAACAAAGTGAAGCGGGACAATTGCTGAGAACTGATCTGATCGATTTCTTGTGCATTTTCAGCCGATACCATAATTTGTGTAGCTGCTTGGTCAATTTCTTCGGTTGTATTCTGAGCCGAGTCAGCATTGTTTTGTACCTGCTCTGATACCAATTCCATAGAGCTAGTAACCTGTTTGACGTTACTGGTTAAATGTTTAATGATTGTGTTAATTTGATCTGAACTTTTACTGGTTTTTTCTGCCAATGCTCGCACTTCATCAGCCACTACGGCAAAACCTCTACCTTGCTCACCAGCTCGAGCAGCTTCGATAGCTGCATTTAATGCCAATAAATTAGTTTGATCTGCAATTTCACTAATAGTCCCGATAATGTCAGCAATATTATTAGCTGTAGTATCTAATGCTTCAACTTGCTCAGATGCGTTATGCACCTGCTGTTGAATTTTAGACATATCCTCGACACTTTTTTGCATAACCGCCTTACTAGATAGCGCTGCTTGTTTGCCTTTTTCAGCCGTTTGCTTTGAATTCTCGGCCAGTAATTGGATCTGCGAACTAATTTCATGTAGCTGTAAAATTACCTCACTGACACCTTTGAACTTCTCTTTTTCTTCATTAGATTGTGATGCAATACTGCGACTTACTTCAGTAATTTGATAGGCGCTTTGGCGCATGTAGCGTGCACTTGAATCCGCATTGGCAAGTACATCGTTTAACCGATAAACCATAGAATTAAAATGGCTTGATAATTGGCCTACTTCATCCTGACTAGTGGTTTCTACTTTTATAGTGAGGTCACCCTTTTCAACTTTACGCAAGGCTCGAATCAATGATTTAAACGGTTTTAAGAACAAGGAGGCTACAAAACCAATCACAATGAACTGAATAGTGAACTCAATAGCCGACTCCCAGATGCTATTAAAAATAAAGTCCTGTCGGGACTTTATCATAAGACTAAGAGTGGCTTCTGGTACGGAGTTTTCACTGGCTATATCAATGAGCACTTGAAGCTCATGCACTGCTAAAAAACGATTAAATAGAGTAGTAATGGCTGTAACTGCCATAAAACCTATTTGAAGCTTCCAGCGTAAGCTGAGTTTTGACCACCAATCCATGTGACTACCTAAAAATTAAAAACATATATGACATTAGACTAGGCCAAGTGTCTTTAAATTCAAGGCAAAAAGTGCCTAACTAAAAGCACCCTTAAAGGTGCTTCCAGTATTTTTAGAAAAGTAGTTTAAACGCTTATTCGGTGATTTCTCCATCTACCACACTAGGTGATTGATCACCAATATCAGGCATATCTCCTATATCAAATACTTCACCCGTAATAGCAGTTGGTACGTCTTGGGTTGGAGCAGTTAACGGCAAATCATCGCAGTTACTACTGGCCACTACTTGCATTCGTTGCTCTACATTATTGGCTTTAATAATGTACTGGTCAGACCCACCAAGTATAACGCCATCTTTAAGATTGATCACTGGTGCCCAGCGATCATTATTGCCTTGTTCATACGGCAATCCCCATAGTTGCCCCTTACCGCCATATTCTAACAAGAATACTTTTCCATTTTGGCTGCTATCAGCGTTGCGATCATTGGCTGTGACATGGGTATATTTAATGGTTACCGGTTTATCAAATGACACCACTTGATTACTACTATCAAACAATAATATTTGCTGCTGCCAGCTATCAAGACCCGTTTCCCAAGTATAAAACTCTGTCACATCACCATTTTCCATGGCAGCATATAAGCTGGCTCTATCCGTTATTGACTCTGCAGTGGCAATTGAACTAGAGATCATAGGGCCTCCGTCTAAGCCCCAACTCCAATGCTGAGATACTTCGATATCATCTTTGGTTACAGCGTCAGCAAACCTGACTTCATTGGCACCGATGCTTAATGTAAGATCTGCTTTTGCAAAGGTATAGTTTTGTGCAGTGGAGAAACTATTACTGACAAAAACATCTTGCTGCTCTGAGCTGCTACTCACATCTGAAGCCGCAATATTTACATCTAAACAACGCGCGAAGCATTCAAGCGTCACTGAAGTCACACTATCAAATAGCTCACCAGCTTCTGTTTCGCTGCCGTCCACAAAACTGCGGGTGAAAAATCGAATGGCCGCTGCATTGGCTAAATATCGAACATTACCACCCAGTTGACTAGACCACATGTTCAATACCACACCTGTATTTAATGGCACCGTCACAAAGGTATCTAAAGCGGTGACATCATTGCTGCCTTGGTTTCGATAGCCAGTTACTTCAAAGCCATTGCCGCCGCTGTTTGCCGCTAAAATAACTTCAATGCCGTCAGTAAAATCAGAGTCGCCATTAAAGTCTGCATTAGTACTTAATAAATATGAATCGCTTTCAAATAGCCAAGTTGAAAACAATACCCCGTCAAGGTCAGTTAAATCTATAGAATCAACGGTGTTTTGAACTAAGCGTCCCGGAGCAACTTTCACTGTGAAATTAGCGCCAGTGCTGTCATCAAAGGTAGCTTGCTGTACAGTTTCACCATCTACAAAGCTGGTCCCGTCTTCGCGCCAAGAGCCCCAGTAACCGATATTGCCCCAGCTTTCAAAGCCGTTAGAATCGCTGCCATCACCGCTGCCATCGCCATCTACCTTTAATTGCATGCCAGAATTAATGTCGAGCTCTACTCCATTAGTTTTATCATAAATTGAATAATCCCATACCACATTGGTAAAGATATCTCGGGCTAGGCATTGCTGGCTAACATAAGATTCAGCATCAATATCACTGTATGAACCGGCTTTAGCCATATGCACAAAGTCGCTGTTAACGGCCAGAGCGAATGCCCCGTCGTCATTAAGCGGATTGGTACTGGCAGTGGCTTCGTTCACACAAACATTACTTGTTCGGGCCAAGCCAGTTGAGGTGGATTCGTTATAATCCACTGAAGCAGTAGATGTACATTTTATCGACTCTCCATTTTCTTCAAAGACATCCTGCTGATACAAAGTGAAACTGGCACCGCCCGATGTGGCCAGTGATGAGGTTACTTCGCCAAAGCCCTGCTGTTCTGATTCTGCAGCGTTAATGGATGGCAATAAACCATAGGTCAGAGTGAATTCTCCAAACGGATTATCTTCTGTAGGGGTCTGCCTTACCTCGCCCAGCATGCGAATGCCCACAGGTCCACCATCATCTCCAGACTGCCCCGCATAGTCTTCAACCCAGCCTTTATATATTAATGGGTCACTAGAAGATGCTTGCGAGGTATTGCCCACAATGGTGACGAACTGTTGAACTTGCTCACCACTGCCTTGGCTATTGTCGCTGCCCTCTCCTCCTTGATCTTCAAAACATCTGCTGGCGTCATTCCAGCTTATATAATCACCCTGATCTTTCATCGCTAGAGGTCTAGATTGATTAGCAAAACACAATAAACTGTCAATAAAGCTAATAGGCTCTACGGCATCTAGCCATACATAAACGTTTTGATTACTGGTGGCATAATCACTATCAGACGGCAGAGAAGAGGTGTCGAATACTGCCCGACCTTGAAGCAGTGAACGTGATCCAATACCTGAAGATAATGATAAACCCACTGCTGCTTCTTCGTCTTTTGCGCTAACCAACGACATCTGCTCCGGTAATGCAGAATCCCCAGTTAAGTTAATCGTTCCTTCTGAGCTCCCACCACCTGAATCAGAACACGCAGCTGTAGCTGCAACTGCAACGATTAGTGCCAATTGGTTAATTCTTTTCATAGAAACCTCTATTTTTGAGTGACTAATTCAGAGTAGACACAAACGGCGATTTCGTTTCCTGAAAAGAGGTTGATTTGCAGCTTATTGGCCCAAAACAATAGATTTATTTACTATTAGATCTGCATGGTTAGACAAATGCGAACTAAGTAAAAAAAATCCTATACGTGAGGCAAAACTGTGCTAATGATTCGGTCTAGGGTATAGTACTGCTGACTAAATTTGATCAATAAATAGCATCTATGCTAATAGCATACTGGCATTTAATAGGCAGCATACAAGCACCATGCAAGAGCAATATAACCCACAAGAAATCGAGACTCAGGTCCAGCAATATTGGACTGAGAACCAAGTATTTAAAGCCGTTGTAGATAGCAACCGTGAGAAGTTCTATTGCCTGTCTATGTTTCCATACCCAAGCGGCCGCCTGCACATGGGTCATGTGCGTAACTATACCATTGGCGATGTAATTTCTCGTTATCAGCGTATGCAGGGTAAAAACGTCATGCAGCCTATGGGTTGGGATGCCTTTGGACTGCCTGCTGAAAACGCGGCCATTAAAAACAACACAGCTCCGGGCAAGTGGACAGACGAAAACGTTGCATATATGAAAGACCAGCTAAATAGCCTAGGTTTTGGCTACGACTGGGATCGTGAGTTAGCCACATGCAAGCCTGAATATTACCGCTGGGAACAATGGTTTTTCACCAAGCTAGTGGAAAAAGATCTAGCCTATAAAAAAGTATCAGCTGTTAACTGGTGCCCACACGACCAAACTGTATTAGCTAACGAGCAAGTGATTAATAACTGCTGCTGGCGTTGTGACACCCCAATTGAACGCAAAGAAATTCCACAGTGGTTCATCCGTATTACAGATTACGCTGAAGAACTTTTAGACGACCTAGATCAATTAGATGAATGGCCTGAAAAAGTAAAAGCCATGCAACGCAATTGGATTGGTAAAAGCCAAGGTGTTGAGATGAGTTTTGGTGTTAAAGACCAAGAACACAGCACTGATCTTGAAAAGAGTTTGAATATCTACACCACTCGTCCAGACACATTAATGGGCGTTAGTTACCTTGCCGTTGCCGCTGGGCACCCGCTAGCACTTAAGGCCGCCAAAGGTAATGAACAACTAACTGCGTTTATTGAAGAATGTAAATTGGGCGGCACAGCAGAGGCTGAAATTGCCACCATGGAGAAAAAAGGTTGCGCCACGGGCTTAACCGCTATTCACCCCGTATCAGGCAAAGAAGTCCCTATTTGGGTTGCTAACTTTGTATTGATGGGATACGGAACCGGCGCTGTAATGGCTGTACCTGCCCATGACCAACGGGACTTTGAATTTGCGACTAAATACGGCATCGATATTACCCAAGTAATTGAAGCTCCTGCTGCCTTTGACATTTCAGAAGCTGCCTACACTGAAAAAGGTAAGTTAATTAACTCTGGTGAATTTGACGGCCTAGAATTTAAAGACGCTTTTGATGCTATTGCTAACTGGCTAGCCAATGCCGGCAAAGGTAAAAAACAAACGAATTATCGTTTAACCGATTGGGGAGTAAGCCGACAGCGCTACTGGGGGACACCGGTTCCTATGATTAATAAGCAAAACGGTGAGCAAGTAATTGCTCCCGAAGAAATGCTGCCCATCATATTGCCCACCGACGTAGTAATGGACGGTGTAAACAGCCCGATTAAAAACAATCCAGATTTTGAAAATATTGAATTTGGTGGCGAACAAGCCTTCCGCGAAACTGATACGTTTGATACATTTATGGAAAGCTCTTGGTATTACGCTCGTTATTGCTCTCCACAAGATAACACTCAAATGATTGACCCAGAAGAAGCCAACTACTGGCTTCCTGTGGACCAATACATTGGTGGCATCGAACATGCAATTCTTCACTTATTGTACGCCCGCTTTTTCCACAAATTACTACGGGACGCAGGTTTAGTTAAAGGCGATGAGCCATTCAAAAGCCTACTGTGCCAAGGCATGGTATTAGCTGATGCATTTAGCTATAAGAATGAAAGCGGTGGTAAAGAATGGGTTAACCCAGCCGACGTGCAACTTGATCGTGACGAAAAAGGCCGTGTATTAAAAGCGAGTTTTGACGGCACTGAGCTAAAGCATGAAGGCATGATTAAAATGTCTAAATCTAAAAATAACGGCGCAGACCCACAAGAAGCCATTGATCTATACGGTGCCGATGTTGTTCGCTTGTATACTATGTTTGCGGCACCTCCGGAACAATCTCTTGAATGGTCTAACGCCGGTGTACAGGGTGCTCAAAAATTCTTACAACGTGTATGGCGCTTAGCCGCAGAATTAATAGGTGGTGGCGATGTTGCCAAACTAAATGCAGATAACCTAGATGACAAGCAAAAAGCCGCGCGTCGTAAAACACACGAAACCATTCAAAAAGTGAGTGACGATATTGCTCGTCGCAATGCATTCAATACCGCTATTGCCGCCATAATGGAATTAATGAACACGCTGCAAAAACTTGATAGAAGTAATGATCAAAGTCGTGCCGTGTTAAAAGAAGCATTAATTTCCATTACCAAAATGCTAGCTCCTATTGCACCTCATATGTGTCATGTATTGTGGCAGGAGCTAGGAAACAGCGATCTTGTTTTAGATGCCCCTTGGCCTATAGTGGATGAAAGCGCGCTTGTACGCGATAGCATTCAAATTGTGGTTCAGGTGAATGGTAAGGTAAGGGCTAAGCTAGAGGTACCGGCTAATATTGATAAAGATACCGCTATTGCAGCCGCAAAAGCTGATGCCGGTGTAGCCAAGTTTTTAGATGGCTTTACGGTCCGTAAAGAAATTTATGTACCGGGTAAGCTAGTCAATATTGTAGCCAACTAGTTTTAAGATTGAATATATTGTTTGTAAATTTGGTAATAAAAGTGAATTGGATGACGCATTTAAAATTACTTATCATAGCACTGGCGATCAGTGTGACTAGCGCCTGTGGTTGGCATTTACGTGGTCAAGTGGACCTTCCTGCTGCATTGCGTATTTTAGATGTAAATGTATCGTCGGTGGATTTTGCTTCTCAAAATGCTATAAAACAATCATTATTAAGTAACGGGGTCACCATTTCTGAAGATGCTCAGTATCAGTTAAAAATAATTAATGAAAAAGCTGAAAAGCGCACTCTTGCAGTAACCACTAACGCTAAAGCCAGTGAATTTGAATTAATTCAAATACTAGAATTTCAACTATTCAACATGGAAAAGCAGGCGGTTAGTGAATCAATTACGGTTACTACCTATCAAACACTGCAATACGATGCTAATGCCGAAATTGGCAAGGCTCAAGAAGAACAAAACCTACGCGCAGATATGAAGCAAAGCAACGCTTATAAAATGCTTCTACGATTAAAAAACATTAAGCTTTCAAGACCAAAAAAGCTTTCTGAAACGATTAACTGATTTATGCGCTTAAAACCTGAACAGTTAACCCAGCACCTACAATCACAACTTAAGCCTGTATACATTGTGAGTGGCGACGAACCATTGCTAAGCCAAGAAATTTGCGACCAAATTCGTACTACTGCAAAAGCCCAAGGTTTTGATGAACGAGAAGTGCACCATGTAGATGGCCAATACAAGTGGGCCACACTAATAGACAGTTCAAATGCCATGAGTTTATTTGCCAGCCGTAAGCTTATTGAAATTCGCATTGAAAACGGTAAGCCCGGTGACCAAGGTAGCAAAGCTTTATTAGAACTTTGTGCTCGTCCTAATCCAGATAATATTTTGCTCATCGTTTTACCTAAAGTTGATAAAAGTGCCCAAAATAGTAAATGGTTTAAAGCCCTAGATAAGTTAGGTGCCTTTATTGCCCACTGGCCTATTGAGCGCAGCCAATTACCTGGCTGGATAGCCAATCGTTTACGAGCACAGAATATGAAAGCTGACAGAGATGCCCTAGCATTACTGGCAGATAGAACTGACGGTAACTTATTAGCCGCGGCTCAAGAAATTGAAAAATTAAAGTTAGTGGGTAATGAGCAAGTCACTGCAGAAGATGTAGAGAACAGTGTGGGTGACGCAAGTCGCTACGATGTCTTTGCATTGTCTGAGTCCGCTTTTAAAGGCGATTTAGCACGCAGCATTCATATTTTAAGTGTACTGCAAGGAGAAGGTCTTAATCCGCTTCAGCCCCTGGCTATAATGGCTAACGATGTAAGGTTATTGCTGTCCTTTATTCAACTAAAGAGTAATGGAATGCCAGATGACAAAGCGTTGCAGCAACTAAAAGTATTTTGGCCTAAAAAACAAAGTCAATTAAAGGGAGCTTCTCGACGTCTTTCTGTAACCGTTATTGAACAAAGTTTACTGCTTTGTAACCAAATCGACCTTGCCACTAAAGGTATGTTACAAGATGACTCTTGGCGCTTGTTTAACACGTTAATTTTAAAACTTTGTGGTCTAAACACAGTACCCAATAGAATTTAATTATCACTTTATGTTCATTAATGTGACTGATTCGCCGCTAAAGTGTGTGTATTCACAGTGTTAAAGTGAACTAGTTCAAGTTTCTCACTATTACCCGATTAAAAAGCATTATGGATACGTTTATTCACTAAAATGATACAGATAAAGCGCACTTTATAGCCGATACTAGGATTATGGCTTAAAACATACCTGCTCTTCTAAAAAGGCAGTGTCATCGCCACAGGAGAATATTATGGGTCAGGCAATGAATCAGGGCGTGGATAACACCGATTTAGTTTGGGATCTTGAGCATATTTCTCAGCAACAGCAAGCTGCAGAATTTGTGAAACGTTTCGAAAATAAGTTATGTGTATTTTCACCAACAGTGAAACAACTGTATAGTAACTACAATATTTTCTTCCCTGAAGATCAAGGAAGAAACATGGTCGTGCTGCCAGACCCTTACGCATTTCATGACACTTTTAATCATGTGCCAGAAGAAGCAGTACAAGCAACTGGGTTGCATATTGTGCCAGGTGAGACCATAAACCGAACTGGTTTGTATATTGTAATAACACAAAAAGACAGCAATGTACGCTCAATACCTATTCCATTCAAACAAGGGCTTCGCCAAATTTTAAAACGCTTTCAAGGCAACGACCCATTTTTGCCTGTACTAAAAAAAGGTGACTTAAGAGAGTTTGATTCAAATATGCCATGTCTTCACCTGCATCGTTTACGTTTAAATGCGCTAGGTGATGTGTCTCCACTTGTGCGTCAGGGCATAAAAAATATTATTAGTGAAAAAATAATGGGCATCTATCGTGAATCTTAAGTCTAAATAATTAGATAATGAACTCAGTAGAAAAGGTTATTGGAATTAATTAGGAATCGTATACATTATTAATTCAGGTGAAAAATAATAATCCAGCCACAGGAAGATAACGGTTTATTAAAGTTATTTAACCGTAGCAATAAACATTAGCCGCTTATAATATAAGCGGCTTTTTTATAGCCTTCATTTCTTATCTATCGTGAGGCTCCATAAAGTTCAGCTCTGGGCCTTTAGGAATAATCTGAGTTGGGTTGATCATTGTATGACTAAAGTAATAGTGACGCTTAATTTGGTCCATATAAACTGTCTGCTCAATACCCTGAACCTGATACAGAGCTTTTACATAATTCCAAATATTAGGATAACTAATAATTGTTCTTTTATTGGTTTTAAAATGACCCACATAAACGGAATCAAACCGCACCAGAGTGGTAAACAAGCGCCAATCAGCTTCGGTTGCACTATTGCCCACCAAAAATTTTTGCTTAGATAAAATATTTTCAACCCAGTCTAGGGATTCAAACAGCTGATCAAATGCAATTTCATAAGCATCTTGTGTGGTTGCAAAGCCGCACTTATATACTCCGTTATTGATGTTGTCATACACCCGCTGATTAACCTTGTCTATGTCGTCTCGCTGAGCTTCAGGATAGAAGTCCTGATGGTCCCCGGTTAAATCATTAAATGCTGAATTAAACATGCGAATGATTTCACTCGATTCATTATTAACTATCGTATTAGTTTTTTTGTCCCATAAAATTGGTACTGTTACTCGACCAGTGTAGGCTGGCATAGCCTTGGTATAAATTTCATGGGCGTAGTCAAAGCCAAATAGGTGATCTTCATATTTAGTGTTTTTGGTTGTTGAAAAGGTCCAGCCATTTTCAAGCATATCGGGACTAACTACTGATACAGATATATGATTTGTTAGCTGCTTAAGCTGTCTTAATATAAGGGTTCTGTGAGCCCAAGGACAGGCCATAGAAACATATAGGTGATAACGTCCACTTTCTGGCTTGAAATTCCCATGCTCAGATATTTCATCGCGAAAAGCACTCTCTTTGCGCTTAAAGCCTCCGTCTTTTGATGTGTCGTACCACTTATCTTGCCATTGGCCATTTACTAACAAACCCATTACTTTCTCACTTTCTAGATTAGTAAGTTCATTATAAACTTTGCTCAAGCAATAGGTTTCGAAAAGATTGATGGGAATGATCGACTTTTTGAATTCAAGCTCGGTAGGTTAAAACAACCGTTAAGCTTTTGCGGCAGCGTAGCGAGTTTTCATAATCCGAGAAAGAGCTTGGCGCCATGGTTTTGGACGAATACCGAAAGTATACAACACTTTTTTAGAAGCTATTTTAGGTGTAGATTCAGCGAATATAGCATTCATTGCATGCCGAGGGTCGGGACTGATTTCAACTACGTTTAGATCTTCATGCTGCCGAGCCTCAGCTACAACCACTTCAGCAAATTTGAATAATGTGGTTTGCTCAGCGCTGCAATAATGGTAAATATCCCATAATGGGGCATATCGTAACTGATTAATCATGGCCAATAAAACAGAAGCAATGTCACATGCTGACGTGGGGCAAAGGATCTTGGTGTCGGATAACTGAAGATGGTTTTCTTGTTTAGCCAAATCAAGTAACTTAGATACATCGTCTTGACCCAATGAACTAAACAACCAACCAATACGCAAGATTAAGCTTTGTTCACATGCATTTCGAATCGCATTTTCCACTGCAAATGTGGCCTTTCCTGGGTCAGTCTGAGGGTCCGCTATATCGTCTTCAGAAAAAGACTCTCCAGGTTGACCAGCAAATACATTATTAGACGAAAGTTGGAGCAAGCCAATATTTAAGCTACTACAGGCCTTACCAATTACCTCTGCTATTTGAGTCGAGGTACCCGATTCACTGGGCAGCATGCAATTAATTAAAAAGGTAGGGCCACGATCTCTTAGACTTTTTAGCACCGCTTCAGAATCGTTTAAATCCCAATCTGAACGATGAATAGCATGCAAGGATATTTCTTTTTTCTGTGCTTGATCTGCAAGAGCGCGTCCTACCGGATTATCCGCACCTAAAATCACTATATGAAATGCCTTGGACATACTGCTGATACCGCTGCTTAACTAATAAGATGAAAAATCATTTTGACATCAGTTGAATGTAACAAGCTTGTCCTTACAAAGCCAGTCAAGATGAGTAAGAGCAAAAAAACAAGTAAACACCGGTTATCTATTATATGGAAAACCTGAATGGGATTCGGGTAATGGTGCATACAAAGTTTATGAATCGTCTAACATAAGATTTATCTAGCACCACATATAATGCTGGCAAGATAAGCAAGCAAACAAATGTAGTAAATAAAATACCAAATCCTAAGGACACGGCCATGGGAGTAATGAATTTAGCTTGGCGGCTAGTCTCAAACACCATAGGAGCCAGTCCACCGAACGTGGTCAGTGTGGTCAGTAAAATGGGTCTAAAGCGACGCTCGCAAGCTTCTAAAATAGCGTCTTTTATATCGACTCCTTTTTCACGCAACTTATTGGCATAATCAATCAGTATCAAGCTGTCATTAACCACTACCCCACATAATGCCAGCATGCCCATTATAGCAATAATCGTTAAACCCAAATCAAGTAGCAACAATCCACACAAAGCCCCCACAGCGCCAAATGGAATCACAATCATGATGAGTAAAGGCTGCTTATAACTCTTAAAGGGAATAGCTAATAATATATAAATACCAATTAATGCAAAGATTAGCCCCTGCTTTAAACTGCCTAAGCTTTTACTGTTATCAGCCTGACGACCACCGTAGCCAATATTAACGCTTGGATATTGAGCCGCTAACACAGGAAAGTACTCTTCTTCTAATGTACCTTGAATAGTTGGAATAAGTGACCTTGGTTCTACCGCTGAACCAATGGTGACCACCTGAGTTCCATTTTTACGTGTTATTTTTGCTGGGGATGAGCCTTTAACTAACGTTGCTATGGCGTTTAGCGGTACTCTTGCTCCGCTTGGCGTCACAATCAACAAACTTTCTATGTCCCGCTGAAAGCTGCGCTCTTGTTCAGGTAAGCGCACCAATACGGTTACTTCATTTTTACCTCGTTGCTGTCTTAATGCTCTTGCACCGTAAAGATTGTTCCGCACTTGATCAGCCACATTACTGGCAGTCAGACCTAGGCTGCGCCCATTGTCATTAAGTTTTATATCCCACTGAGGGTTGCCATTGGTCAGGCTACTTTCTACATCTTTAACAGCATTAAGCGATTCTAGAATAGAAACAAGTTTTGCACTGGCGTTCGCCAGCTCGTCTGCATCTGCGCCTTTCAATTCTAAGGTAAATGGCCGTCCACTAGACGGACCACCGCCTCGCTCAGCATCAAAGCTTATACTTTTAACACCAGCTACTTCACCCAATGCTTCACGCCAAAGTGTCACCACTTGATTGGTAGTATACGGGCGATTTTCGCCGGGTATTAACCGTGCATCTATTTCAATTGATGTATCTGATATCCTAGAAGTTGTACTCACTAAAAACTTACCGAATTCATTCTCGATAGGGCTAATCACTTGTTTTAAAGCCATCTCGCCTAAATCACGCACCGCTTCAGCTTGCTCTTGCGTACTGTTTTGTGGCATTTCAATATTCACCACAGCCGACTCACCTTCTAATACTGGAAATTGAGTGAACCCCATACGCCCACTAATAGGCATTGCAAGTACGATACTTGCAATTGCCACTGCAACCGCTAATGAAACACCAGAGTTATCAATTAGCTTTGTGGCAAATGGACGATAATGATTATGGATAAAATGAACTAATTTTTTATCAATGCTTACTTGTAACTTATCTAATGCAATAACAACTTTGGATTTAGGCTTGTGATCGCTCAGGTTTGCAATATGTGAAGGTAGTATGAATAGTGCCTCTATCCAAGAGATAGCAAAACACATGACTACAACGGCCGGTATCGCCATCATAACTTTACCAAAGCCCCCTTCGATAAACATCAATGGTAAAAATGCTACTATGTTAGTGAGTATTGAAAATGTAAGTGGAATTTTAACTTGCTGAGCACCCTCTATAGCGGCTTGTAATCGAGTTTTACCTTTAGCTAAATTCTCATAAATATTCTCACCCGCTATAATAGCATCGTCCACCACTATCCCTAACGCAATAATAAACGCGAACATAGAGACCATGTTTATAGAGACATCAAAGTAAGGCAAAAATAACATGGCGCCCAAAAACGACGTTGGGATACCCATGGTTACCCAAAACGCTAATCTATATTCTAAAAAAATTCCCAATAAAATAAATACCAGTGCCAAACCAATATATGAATTTTTCAATAATAAATTTAACCGCTGACGGTAAAGCTCGGCGTCGTCATCTACAACCGTTAAGTAAGTTTCATCAGGTAAAATAGCTTCTAGATCGCCCCACATGCTGTAAATACTGTCCACCACAGTGGTAGGTGTTTCATCGCCACCGCGATAAACTCGCAACTGAATACTTTCTTTACCGTCTAGTGTTACAATATTTGTGGTGTTTTCGAATCCTTCTGTAATGGTAGCAACATCACCTAACCTCAAAGTAACACCGTTACCGTCTTGAATTAACGGCACGTCAGCAAAATCATTTGCCCAATAAATACGATCATTTAAAGTGACTAAAATGTCGCCTCCAGTAGTTTTTACTGTTCCAGCGCTTCGTTCAATGGCATTTTCACGAATAATAGTAGCTACCTGGGCAAGTGTTAAATTGTATTTTTCTAATGTTAATTTGGATATGTCCACATGAATTTCTTCAGCTGGAGCACCTCGGAATTCAATTTGAGTAACGAAGGGAGATTCTAATATTTTTTCTTTTACCGTTTCAGCTAAACGTTTTAATTCAAATTTAGATAGGTTCCCATGAAGCGCAATGTCCATCACATCCCTTTTAATGGCTACAACACTTACAATAGGTTGTTCCATTTGCGCTGGAAAGGTAGAGATACGATTTACCGCTTGGAGTATGTCCTGATAAACCTGTTGAGTATCTTTGCCTGACTCCACATTTAAAGAAAGAGTAGCGTAACCTTCTCGAATAGAAGCGTTAATGTCATCTAATCCATCGATGTCAGTTAATACATTTTCAACCGACAATACGACACCTTGCTCCATCTCTGATGGCGAAGCTCCTGGGTAAACCAATCTTACCTGGACCACGTCAACAGAGAACTCTGGAAATACTTCTTTTTTAATGCTCATGGACGTGATGAAGCCGCCTATAATCAGGGCTAGCATTAATAAGTTGGGAGCAACACCGTGGCTAGCCATCCAAGCTATTGGACCACTTTTTAAAAGTGCCTTCATTGTACAGCCACCTCGCCGTCAATACTGTTCGGGGAGTCTTTAGTTTTTGTATTCAACATAAGGCGAACAGTTTGGCCTACATACGGCGAATCAATGCTACTTACTAGAACTTGATCACCAGGCTGTGAATCTATTTTTACCCAAGAAAATTTACGACCTGAATATAAAACCACTAAACTGCGATACTGCAGTTGCATATTCACATCTACTACCCACATTTTATCCGAGTTATTTAAAGCGTCTGTTTCGACTTTTGAAACATTAGAAAAAAAAAGTCCAGACAAAGTAACCTGAACATAGTCGTTATAGCGAATAGAAATGGGGTTTTGATCTGCAGTTAGATTTATAGGGGTGATGAGCTGCAAGCTTTTATCCTTTAATGCAAGAGGATTATCTACACTGATTAAAATTCTGGCTTGACGGTCAAGAGCATCTACTTGCGGTAAAATGGTAAGGATTTTTGCATTACGGCTTCGCGAATCACCAAGTTTTTGTAATTGCACAGGGTAGTTAATATCTAGCACCTCAATAAAGGTTTGTGGCACCTTTACTTCCAACCAGTACTGCCGCGCATTTAAAACTTCAAAAACAGTGCTGGTATTATTAACATATGCCCCTTCAGTTAAATTTTGAGACAGTACATGACCATCAAATGGCATTAATATGCGCGTACGATTAACATCTAACTGTGCTTTTTTTAATTCAGAGATTGCTATGCTTAACGCCGCTTTTTCGCTAGCAAGTTGAGGCTGACGCAAAGCCAGTGATTTTCCTGCGGGATTTAACTTTATGCCTGAACGCTGATAATCTTTTTTAGCGTTTTCAACCTGCGCCTGTTCAATATCTAGGCTTGACTGTGCTTGAACTACCCTAGCTCGTGCCTGCTGGAGAATTAACTGATAATTAGTATCATCAATATTTGCTAAAACAGTGCCTTTCTTTACAAAATTACCCGGAGCTGCCTGTGTATTTACTGTTAACATTTGTCCAGCTACTTGGGCCACCAAATTTACGCTTTTATTTGCATTAACAGCCGCACCACCTTGCCAGCTTGGACGATTCTCAGCAATATTAAACTTAGTAACCTCTACCAGTGGTACTCGCACTTCAATAGGCTTTTTGACGGGTTTAGGCGCTGTCTTAACTACCATGATTGAAAGCAGGAAACCCACACTCACAATACCTATGATCCCAAAAAAACGCTTATTCATGATTCGATTCCAAAAAATTTCACTGGCAGAGTATTATTATTGCTATTTTTGGCCATTATTAGGTATATAGGCCATAAAACCAATGCTATTTGCATATCTTTAACCTTGTTATACGCAGCAATTTACTCATGTGGATCAATTTTGATCACTGCTGTTAATCTGACTAACTTTACAGGAACTTTATAAAGCGTCTACTGGTCTTTAAAACAACATTGATCATATACAAAAAGCACTTTACACTCAGAATATGAATAAAATCTGTACTCTCATATTAATAATCGGACAAGTTTTGGCGTTAAACGCCTGGGCGACTGCACCTGTGTTAATCAATCATCAAAATAAATACAGCAGTCAAAGTAAAAATATTCATGGAACTAAAAGTGTTTACATGAATGTAGACCAGCATGACCATAGCTCAGTCAATGAAGATCATGACCACGAACATGACGAAAGCTGCCACTTGCATTTGTCTATACAAATTTTCAGCGCGCCGACACATAGTCAGCAAAATATTATTAAAGCCATTCAGAACACACATCTATCTAATCACATTGGCCGTGTATTGATTGGTCCCCCAACACCACCTCCTAACGCATAGTTTCTACTCTAATTTAAATATCTTTTAATTCTCTTATTCGAATATATGGGCATAGCCCGTGGAAATTTTTATGTATCTTAAAAATATACGTTTTGCAGTGCTCTGCTATGCGATAAAAATAGTGCTAGTAATTATGCTATACAATGTCTCTTCTTTAACCCTAGCCAGCGAAGATCATGACAATAATTTGTATGGGGGAAAGTCTGATGAACAACAGGAGCATACTGACAGTACGGTAATATCAAATAAGCAAATAGCCCTTAGTAACATTAAGACTGAGCAAGCCAGTCTTCAATCTCTCAATATAACAAAAACCCTATTCGGTGTTGTTAGTACCCCGCAAGATAAAATATTCAGAGTATTTTCCACTTACCAAAGCTTAGTTAAAAAGGTTCATGTATTTGAAGGACAAAAGGTAGTCGAAGGGCAGTTACTGTTAACCCTGTTTAACAAGCAAAACTTACAAACCTATACTATTTCCAGTCCTAGCAAAGGCGAAATAACAAGGAGGTTGGTTAATATCGGCGATCATGCCGATGAAAATATTCTACTTGAAATAATGGATTTATCTCAAGTATGGATTGAATTATCGGCTTTTCCAAAAGATATTGAGTTATTGTCTAAAGCTCAAACGGTTTGGGTTTACGATCTGCATCAACATAAAAAAACTCAAGGAGAAATTATTTATGTAGCCCCTATTATGACAAACGGACATATCGCCAGAGCGCGAGCATTATTACAGAACCGAACAGATCATTGGCGTCCTGGTATGCATATAAAAGCAAATGTAGTCATTAACAAATCGACTAAATCATTGGTCGTTAAAACATCTGCATTACAAATACTAGACGGTAATACCGTAGTATTTACCAAGCATGGTAATACCTTTAAAAGTACCAAGGTAAAAACAGGCATCAGTGATGATACTTATACGCAGATAATAAATGGTTTACATATAGGGGATGAATACGTTTCTATTAATAGCTTTATTATAAAAGCTGACATAAAAAAAGATGGCGCAAGCCACAGTCATTAATAGCAAAGGAACAGGAAACGAAAAATGTTAAATTATCTTACAATTTTTGCTGTTGAAAGACGCTGGCTAATTATATGCATTACATTGTTAATTGCTCTTTATGGTTTATATAATGCTAAGCACCTACCTATTGATGCCGTGCCAGATATTACTAATATCCAGGTTCAAATTAATACGCAAGCTGATGGATACTCACCACTAGAAACTGAACAGCGTATCACCTACATTATTGAAAATGCCATGGCCGGATTGCCTAGTCTTGATTACACAAGATCGTTATCCCGCTATGGTCTCTCTCAAGTGACGGTTATTTTTAACGATGGCACCGATATTTATTGGGCACGACAACAAATAAACCAACGGATTCAGAATATAAAAAATGAACTTCCAACTGGAGTAAATCCAGAAATGGGACCCATTGCTAGTGGTCTTGGTGAAATATTTACTTATGCAATTAAAGCAGCTGATAATGCACAGAAACCAGATGGCTCTAATTATAGCTCGGAAGATTTACGAACCATTCAAGACTGGATTATAAAGCCACAACTAGTAAAAGTTAAAGGTGTCACTGAAGTAAATAGTATTGGAGGCTATCAACGTGAATATGAAGTAACACCTATTATAGGAAAGCTTTTAGCCTATAAAATTACCATTTCTGATATTGTTCACGCTCTGAATAACAACAACCAAAATGCAGAGGCTGGTTTTATTGAGCGAAATGGAGAGCAGTGGTTATTGCGATCTTCAGGTCAATTGAAAACAGTATCTGATATTGAAAATATCTATATCGCCAAGCGT
>JBLHVV010000004.1:0-61928 GCA_047628755.1 Crocinitomicaceae bacterium
AATATCGTCTAGCTGAGAAAAACCTAACTTAAGTTGCTCACCATATTGTTTGATTATAACGTTCCAGCGCTCACTTAATTGAAAGTCTATAGCGCTGTATCGACTATTAATTTTACAACCACCGGCAGAAATTTTTTCATTAGATTTAAATTTCGCATCAAAGTCGGTATCAATTTGTGCATTTATTAAAAAGTCTAAATCATGTGGGTTGCATTCAATTGTTAACCCACCGGTATCTGTAGGCAATGCATTTAATGCCTGTTGAACTATATTAATAATGTGTTCACTGCCATGACTTAATTCTTCTGCCACAACCGCTTCAGCTATTGAAATAACTAGGTTGGGTAAAATATCTTCCACCGCTGTTTTTTGCTCACTTACCGATTTTTCCATGTTACGCATACAAGAGTGTAATTTTGAGTTTAGCTCCGCACTTTTATTATCAGCATCAGCTTCGGCTTGCTTTTCACCCTTTTGGAAACCTGCGTCATAACCAAGTTTTTCACCTACTTCTTTACCTTCGGTAATGCCTACTTTATTGCCTTCGTCAAAACCTAGTTTCTCACCTTTTTGACGACCCTCCACTAATCCTTGCTCTAAACCTTCGTTATAGGCCTCTTGTCTAATAGCTTCAAGCTGCTCTGCTGTGATAGGCTCTATTTCAATCTCTTCTTCTTCGATTAATACTTCCGAGTCGTCTTCTTCCTCTTCTATTTCTACTTCGGCTTGAACAATATGTTTTGGCTCTGTCCAAAATGGCAATTTCCATAACTTAGGTTCAGGAACCTCTTCAGCAGGTATGCGCCCTCTGCGATCACTCATGAATAATACTACGCTCTAAAAAATTAAGGCTAAAAGCAAAGTGCTTAGCCCCTAAAACTGGAAATATTTCTATCTATTTTAATTTTTAAATTATTACTGTATTTATAAAAACCGCTATAACATTTGCTCGCCACCAGCACCACCAAGTACAATTTCGCCAGCGTCTGCCATACGTCTTGCAATAACCAATATTTCTTTTTGTGCTCCCTCCACTTCGCTCAGTTTCACTGGACCTTTCGCCTCTAAGTCGTCGCGTAGAAGTTCGGCTGCGCGTTTTGACATATTGCGAAATATTTTTTCTTTAAGGTCTTCGTCAGCACCCTTAAGCGCCAATGTGAGCAGATCTCCAGAAACTTCCCTTAACATAGCTTGAATGCCGCGGTCGTCCACATCGTTAAGGTTTTCAAATACAAACATAAGGTCTTGTATTTGTGTGCCCATTTCTTCATCGACTTCTTTAATTTGTTCAAGCAACTCGCCGCTCATTGTACTGTCTAAATTGTTTATAATGGCCGAGGTTACTTTCACACCACCCATTGCGGTGGTTTGCTGCCCTTGATTACCAGAGAATTGTTTCTCTAAAATATCATTTAATTCTTGAAGTGCAGCAGGTTGTACCGCTTGCAATGACGCTACCCGCATCATAATATCGAGACGTACTTTTTCATCAAAGTTATAGAGAATTTCAGCGGCTTGATCGGGCTCTAAATAAGCAATAACAATAGCTTGTATCTGTGGGTGCTCGTGGCGAATAATATCGGCTACTGCACGACTTTCCATCCATTTTAAGGTATCTAGGCCAGTGGTATTACCACCCAGTAGAATTCGATCTATTAAACCGCCTGCTTTGTCTGCACCAAGTGCTGTAGTCAGCATGTTGCGAATGTATTCGTCGGCGCCTAAACCCATTCCTGTTTGTCCAGAAAGGCTATCTAAGAACTCAGCAACGACACCTTCTACTTGAGTTTGCGTTACATCTTTTAATGCAGCCATACTGGCGCCAACTTGCTGCACTTCTTTTGGACCTAAGTGCTTTAAAAGCTCTGCTGCGTCCTTTTCACCTAGGCTCATTAATAAAACAGCTGCACGCTCTTTATGGCCTAAACTTGAAAGGTCGCCACCTTTAGGTTGTACAGCTGGTGTGGCTGCTGTTTCATTATCCTTCGCCATCGTTTACCCACTTCTTAAATGCTTGAGCAACCCGCGCTGGGTCTTCTGCTATTAAACCTTTGAGTGCATCTATCTGACGCTCAAATCCTTCACTTGCACCGGGTAATAAAAATTCATCAGCTCCTGCAAGAGTTACTCTATCGTCACCGAATAAGTCGTCGCCTTCACCTAGATCATCTAGTTCACCTTCAATCTGTGACATTTCGTCTTCTTTACCACGATCAACAAGGTTACGAACTATTGGACGAACTACACCAAAGATCATGATAAGTAAAAAGATACCAGCTAATACTTGCTTAACAATTTCCCAGAACCAAGGCTGGCGCCAAAAATCAGGCTCCCCTAGTTCTTGAGCCCCTCCTAAGAATAGACTATTTATAACACTAACACTGTCACCACGAGATGCGTTAAACCCAACTGAATCTTTTACTAAATATTCTAAGCGCTGTAGTTCTTCAGCACTCCAAGGAACATTCTCGGTTATTCCTGTTTGAGGATTAATACGTTCACGATCGTTGACCGCCACCGATACAGTTAGTCGACGTAATCGTCCAACTTGATGCTGAGTATGACTAAGCGTTCTGTCAACCTCATAATTTCTAGTGGCTTCGTTACGACGTTCAGTAGGTTGACCTGCTGCTGCTCCAGCTGCGCCAGCTTGTTCGGGAACAATTGCCTCACCAGGTGGTTGATTGGCTAACGCTCCAGGTATTCCACCATCGACCTTTGTAGTGCTTTCCTGATTTGAAACCTGCTCACTGCGTAAAGCAATTAAATCTGGATTGTATAATTCTTCAGTTTGCTCAACTATAGTAAAATCTACATCGGCACTGACTTCGGCTTGAAAATTCTCTGAACCTAATACCGGTTCCAATATTCGCTGTACTCGCTGTGAAAGATTATTTTCTACTTTGCGCGAATATTCAAATTGCTTAGAAGCTAAGAGATCTCCTTCGGTTTTATCATCTCGGCTGAGCAAATTACCTTTTTGATCTACCAGCGTAACGTTTTCTGTAGGCAGCTCTGGAATACTGCTGGCAACTAGATTTATAATTGCATCTGCTTGCTCAGGTTTTAGACCTTTACCACCGTAAAGCTCTAGGAAAAC
Source organism: Crocinitomicaceae bacterium (assembly GCA_047628755.1). Taxonomy (GTDB): domain Bacteria; phylum Pseudomonadota; class Gammaproteobacteria; order Pseudomonadales; family Oceanobacteraceae; genus Bermanella. Next base: position 3,101 of record JBLHVV010000004.1, read on the forward strand.
CGAAGCCCTTGGCTCTCGATCATCCCGAACGAACACAGATGCCTTAGGTAAGGCTAAATGAACCCGTGCATTACGGACACTTTGTAAACTTGAAATAGTACGGGCCAACTCACCCTCTAGGCCTCTGCGATAGCGTGCACTTTCAATAAACTGACTGGTACCTAACCCTTGTTCTTGATCGAGCAGCTCCAAACCTACAGTGTCGTCTATTTCAGCTATGATTGGCGCTAATGCTAAGCGGGCTTGGTGTATTTCAGAATCAGCCACCATTACAATTCCGCTTACTGGGTTTATTCGGTAGTCAATACCATTGGAATCCAGTGCTGTTAGAATTTCTTTTGCATTATAATCTTCTAAGTTACTAATAAGCGGACGATAATTCGTTTCTTGAGACCAAAATACAACGGCAATACCTAACGCAAGTATTGAGGCAAAACCAATTAACAAACCGACCTGTCGAACAATTGTTAATTTATTAAAACCCATCATGACTGGATTTATGTCGCTTGCATCCATTGCTGATGGCAGGGTTTCGTTAGAATTAACCCCTTGTTCAGCTCCGGCTGCTTCTGCAGGTAACTGATCGACTGCTTCGGCTGGTAAATTATCTCTGGCCATTATTGGTAACCTTACTTCTTATTCGGCTTTTTATGCTCTGATAGTTTCGAGCGGAATTAGACTATTTAACTATTATTTATACAGGCATGTTCATTATGTCTTTATATGCATCTACTAACTTGTTACGCACTTCTTTCATTGCTTCAAACGATACACTGGCTTTTTGTGCAGCTATCATAACTTCTGGCAAATCTACTTGTGGATCGCCCCGTTCAAAACGGTTTCTAAGAGATCCACTTTCTTGTTGTTGATCTCTCACATTGTTAATCGCATTACCAAACATGGCTTGAAAGTCAGGTACATTTGGATCTGCTTTAACATTTGGAAAGTTTGCACTTTGGTTTTGAACCTTATCGACTTCACTTGATAAACGTTCAGGCCCGCTAAGTTGGTTAGCTGGCTGCTCTTCAGCCCTGATCTGAGACCTCACTTCTCTTAATTGTGAAATGACGCTACTTATATCGGCTCTTTCTACCATAGATCCCCCAAAGTGAAAAATGCCTAAAGCCAAAATCTATCTCGCCAATTTTCTGCCAGTGAATGGCAGAGCATTTACTAATTTCTACGTGATAGTGGTTTTACTGGCACTTCTACTAATAATTTATTTCAATCTAATCCTTATTTGCATAAGGCAGGCCAAGTTGAGTTTTTACATAAAATTCTAATCTAAATTAACTAAGCCATTTCTCTAGAATATATATTCACACCTTCTTCGCGCATTTTGGCCATTTTATATCTAAGTGTTCTTGGGCTTATACCTAACTTTTCAGCTGCTAATTTTTTATTTTTTTCATTTCGTAGGGCCTCAATAATTAACGTATATTCGCGTTGCTTCAGATTATCACCCAGGGCCTCTCCTTCTGTATCTGATATGGCTAAGATAGACTCTTTACTCATAGAAAAAACATTACTGGCTGGCGGTATAGAGTCATTACTATCAGAGTCAAGAGGACTTACTGGCTGGCTGTGCCCCATAGTTGGTAGCATAGTCATAGGTTCGTCATTCATATTTAGTACAATGTTACTGGCTGATATTTGCGCCCCTGACTGAATAATTAAGGCTCGTTGGATTACATTATCTAATTCACGTACATTTCCAGGCCATGTATATTGGATTAATTTTTGTTGCGCACTTTGATCAAAAATAAGTGGAGTCTTATTCTGTTTTTTACAATGTTTATTTAATAACCGCTCTGCAATAGGCAATATGTCTTGCTGACGTTCACGTAAAGACTTCCACTGCAATGGGAATACACTTAATCGATAATATAGATCTTCTCTAAATTTCTTTTCGCTAACATAACTTAATAAATTCCGGTTAGTCGTTGCCACGACTCGAACATCCAATGAGATCGTTTTTCGACCACCTAATCTCTCAACTTCTTTTTCTTGCAATACTCTTAATAGCTTTGCTTGTAATCCAATTTCCATTTCACTGATTTCATCTAGTAATATAGTGCCTCCCTGAGCCTGCTCAAATTTACCCGGCATGGCATTATAGGCACCTGTGAACGCTCCTTTCTCATAACCAAACAGAGTAGATTCCAGCATATTCTCAGGAATAGCAGCGCAATTAATCGCTATAAATGGACCTTTTCTACGCTCACTGTTTTGGTGAATATAGCGCGCTAATACTTCTTTACCTGTGCCACTCTCACCGCTTATAAGCACTGTGGCTTCACTGTTTGCAACTTGCTTAGCTAACTTTAATAACGCCCTACTCGTTGGGTCATTTGCAACTGGCTCGTTGGCGTCAGCTTCACACTCTGACTGGCTACGAAACTGGTTCACGGTTTCTAGTAAAACATTCACTTCAAATGGTTTAACTAAATAGTCTGTGGCACCATTCTGTATAGCCTGAACTGCTTTTTCAACCTCGCCATACGCCGTCATCAATACCATTGGGATTGATGGATATTTTGCTTTAACATGGTTTAGTAAATCGAAACCTGAAAGCGCTCCCATGCTGATATCTGATAAAATCATATCTACCGATTTTCGTTTCAAAAACTCGATGGCATCCTCAGCACTTCCGGCTTCATGTACTTTAATTTTTTGTAAACACAATGTATCGATAATTGCTTCACGCAGTTGTACATCATCCTCGACTACTAACATTGAAAAATCATTCATGCTCTAACTCCTGAGTATTTGTAGTGGTGGGCAAATTAACAATAAAGCATGCTCCACCTGTAGGCTGGTTGTAATAAGACAAAGTCCCGTGATGAGCTCGTACTACAGCATTTACAACCGGTAAGCCAAGGCCTGTGCCATTGCTTTTAGTCGTGTAAAAAGGTTCTGTTATCTTATCTTTTACTGAATTTTGAAGGCCGGGGCCATTATCGGATATAGCCACTACAATACTTGTATCTTCGTGTCTAATTGTGATTTTTACTTGTGCTTTATTGCTTGAATCTTCAGCCGCTTCGATGCCATTTGAGATTAAATTTTGAATCGCACCTATTAAGCTTTCTTGGTGACACTGAATAGCGGAGTCACTGGCATAGTTTTCAATAAAAATTTCAGCTTGATACTGCTTGGATAGTAGTTGTTTGCTTTCTGTTATAAGTTCTAATAATTCATGTTGAGATAAAATTTTATTTAAAGGGGCACTGCCTTTAGCGAAAATCAACATATCTCTAACTTGTGCTTCAATATTTTTTAATTGTCGGCTTAATTTCTTTGAAAATATTGTTCTAGTTTGCTGCTCTAGATTTCCATCTGACAAATGCTGTGCATACAACATAGCACCTGACAAAGGCGTTCTTACTTGGTGAGCAAGGCTAGCGACCATATTTCCCATGGCCATTAAACGCTGATGACGAGACAGCTTTGCCTGAAGTTCACGGGTTTCTGTCTGATCTGTCATTAATATAATTTGACCAGGTTCTCGATCTAAACCTGATGTTTGTATGCTGAGTCTTTTTCCGTTACGCAATGAAATCTCATGTCCATCATCTTCTCTAGGGCTAAAGTGTGCTTTGATTATTTCACGCCACAGCTCTCCTTTTATATTTTTTTGCTCAAACATAAAAGAGGCCGCTCGATTAATATCTTGAATACGACCATTTCCATCTAGCACTACTACACCACCAGGCAACAGCTGTAACAGGCGATCTAATCGATCGGCAATTTGTTCCTTCTCTTTTAGCTCTTTCATTCGAGCTGCACTGACCTCAGCCAACTCACCCGATAAAACATGAACTTGACCTTCAAGCTTTTCATAGCTTTCTGTAAGCTGTTGAGACATTTCATTAAAAAGTTCAAACGCTTGGCGCAATCCCTCTTTTGGTATTGTTTCTTGTACGCTTTCTAAAAAAGACGTCATAACTTCCACACCTAAACAACTACTTTAAGCCAAATAAATGACTAATTTGATTTATCTAGGTATGTAATGGCAAATAGCATGCCCAACATTGTTAAATTTATTTTTAGTAATAAAAAGAGCTAAAAGTAAGATGGAAGTAGGCGAAAAATAGATGAAAAATACTTATCTAACGTTAAAATGACCAGAAATGGAAAGGATGGGACAGAATTACCAACAGAATAGATTCCCCCATTTTCGAAAAAGACAATAACTTTGGTCTCAGATACAAAAAAACCGCTACTTTTATAAAGAGCGGTTTTTTTGTTTGACTACCTTATCTGAACTATAAGCTACTAACTATTAACGTACTACCGATACATCTTCAGCTTGCAAACCTTTCTGTCCATCTACAACACTAAACTTAACGCCTTGGCCTTCACTAAGTGAACGATGACCGCTTCCACGAATTGAGCGAAAGTGAACAAAAACGTCATCGCCGTTATCCCGTGTAATAAAGCCGAAGCCTTTTTTAACATTAAACCATTTAACCGCTCCGCGTTCACGGCCGTCATCTGTATCAGATTCTACCAATGTACCTGTTCCACGACGCTTATAACGAGGTTGATTTAGTACAGTTGCTGCAATTAATAACACAAGAAATGCAACTAAAGCCGCAACTAAATAGGCTACTGCTGCATTTGGTTCCTGTAAAAATATTGCCATTGGGTTTTCTTGTGAAGCTTGTGCTGCTGGAGAAACAAAATTAAATATTTTATTTCCACCTACTAAGGTAAACAATGTTGCCATTAGTGCCGGAGTAGGAATCGCTAACAACAAACACACTAATACCTTCTTAAACCATGTATTCTGCATCTTAAACCTTCTTTATTACGTAAATTAATCAGTTATTACTTAAACTTGGTGTACAATTCAGCCAAGTAGCTGTATCTAATATTAATTAGCTTTAAAAATCAATACGATAGAAATTATGTCTCAATCAGACCAAGACCAAATACAAGATTTACAAATTAGAATCTCGTTCTTAGAACAGAACCTAGATGATTTCAACAACATTGTTACTGACCAGCAAGCTCAGCTCAGCATGCTTGAGCGAGCGGTTAAGCACCTTGGTAGTCGTTTAGAGCAAGTTGGCGGACCTGACATTAAAAGCGCTCATGACGAAGCTCTTCCTCCCCATTATTAAGCTAGCTTCACGTTCTAAAATTTGTTTATGTTTAAGTCGTCAAAGAAGGTTTTATATGGCCTTCTTTTCTCCACTGGGGTTATAGCTCAGCAATTTTTTGCTCTGTAATCTCTAGTTGCAGCACCATATGCTCATTATCAAGGCAACCTATATCTGCTTCTCACTGAATCTTCTGTACTACTTCAAATACACGGACAAAGCGGCCAAGAATTCTAATTTTGATGAGGCCTGAACGGCTTAAAACCTGCAATTCCGTAGTCTTAGCAAGGTTTAAAGTAGTTAACACATTGGTTTAACAATATTTCCTGATACAATCTAATTGTTCACTGTTTTAAAGCTAATTTTAATAGATTATAGATATCAGCTTTTTTTTCTTTGGTTATAGTTAAGGTAGAAATTTTGCGCCCATTAATTCGTTTATTTAATGCATTTTTTAGTCGTCTATTGAACATATGGGTAAAGTCCAATGTTGTTGGTGTTAAAGAAGCCACTGAAAACGGTTTAGACGACGAAAGCGTGGTTTTTTATGCGTTGCCATTAAAGTCTTATGCTGCGAGCTTAGTGCTAAATCAAGTTGCAAAAATCAATCAACTCCCTAAAGCTTTAGAACCTATTACGATTAATGGTGTTACATTTCCCAATCGCATTGTATTTTTATCCAAACCAGGAGGTGGCTGGTTTAAACGTCGTGCATTGCCCTATTTACACAAATCTGTTCCAGACATTGTAAATGCGAGCCTGCAAGCCCGCGAGCAACATCAAACCCTAAATATTCAAATTGTGCCTATAAACGTATTTTGGGGGCGCGAACCTAAAAAAGAGAAAAGCCTCGTTAAAATTTGGCTAGGGGATGCTTGGTCGATTCCCGGTCCATTCCGTCGAATGATCAGCATTTTATTAAATGGCCGAAATACTTTTGTTCATGTAAGCAAACCGGTGTCTATAAAGTATATGGTTGAAGACAACCCGGGTATGGAAGCGTCTCGTATAATCCGTAAACTAGGCCGTGTTATTCGGGTACATTTTCGTCACACTCGTACTGCAGTGATTGGCCCCGATCTAAGTCACCGCCGTACTATGGTTCATCGTTTAATTCGTAAACCAATGGTCATGGCAGCCATAGAACAAGAGATGGTTGCTAAAGGCATTAGCAAAGAGAAAGCGACAGCCAAAGCCATTAAGTATGGCGACGAAATTGCTTCTAATCAAAGTCATAACACCATCCGTATACTCGACATTTTATTAACTTGGGTGTGGAATAAACTTTATAATGGTGTGAATGTTAAAAATATTGAGCAACTAAAAGACGTTTACAAGGACAACGAAATAATTTATGTACCTTGCCATCGTAGTCACATCGATTATTTATTACTGTCTTACATTTTATTCAAGAAGGGTTTTGTTCCACCTCAAATTGCAGCCGGTATAAACTTAAACTTGCCTATTGCAGGGCCTATTTTGCGGCGTGGAGGTGCATTTTTTATGCGTCGTACTTTTAAAGACAATCCTCTGTACAGCGCTGTATTTGACGAATATCTTCACACTATGTTTACTTCGGGTTACAGCACCGAATACTTTATTGAAGGTGGTCGCTCACGAACTGGTCGCACCCTCAAGCCTAAAACTGGCATGCTTGCCATGACGGTTAGAAGTTTTTTACGAGACAACAATAAGCCTATTGTATTTATGCCAGTTTATATCGGTTACGAAAAAGTATTCGAAGGCAGTACTTACATTGGTGAACTACGAGGTAAAACTAAGAAAAAAGAATCTTTGCTAGGGGTATTTAAAACATTTAAAGATCTTAAAAAGAATTTTGGTAAAGTATTCTTAACCTTCGGTGACCCTATTGACCTTGATGGATATTTAGAAGGAAAAAATCCTGGCTGGAAAAAGCAAGACCACGGCAAAGATTTTCGTCCAGACTGGGTTAAGCCTGTGGTGAATGATTTAGCCATCGATGTAGTCACACAGATTAATAAGGCTTCAGCACTTAATCCAATTAACATGGTGTCCTTAGCCTTATTAGCCACACCTAAGCAGTCTATGGACGCAAACATACTGGCGCAAACATTGAATCTGTATCGAGACCTTGCGCTGGACATGCCTTATAGCCATTTAACTAGCTTGCCAGAAGGCAACGGTGAAGATTGGATAAAGTATGCAGAGTCAATGCAAGCAGTTGAGCGCATGAGCCATCCCTTAGGTGACATTATCCGCGTTGATGAACCGCAAGCGGTTATGCTCACATATTACCGCAATAATGTAATTCATTTATTTGCTATTCCATCTATGTTGGCCTGCTTATTTATTAATAATGTTAAAATGTGCCGTGCCGACGTTGTTCAGTTTGCTACGACTATTTACCCATACTTAAAAGCAGAATTATTTTTACATTGGGCAGAAGATGAAATTCAGCCTGTAATCGATCAGTGGTTAGATTTATGCATTAAAAAAGGCTACCTGACTCAAGAAGGTGACGAGCTTGTGCGTCCTTCTGTTAGTTCTAATAACTTTATTATATTGTCAGTACTGTCTGAACAAGTGATTCAAATACTAGAACGCTACTACATTACAATTGCACTTCTTCAACGTTCTGGTTCAGGTACTCTGAATACAACTGAAATGGTTCAAAACTGTTCTCTTATGGCGCAACGTATTTCTATATTGCATGGTTTGAATGCACCTGAATTCTTTGATAAATCTTTATTTCGTAACCTGATAGAAGAATTATTAAACCGTAAAGTAATTACATTGAACGAAGAAAGCGACATTGTATTTACAGATCGAATTGAAGGCATTGCCAATGACGCTAAGATATTACTGAATGCTGACTTGCGCAGAAGTATTCTGCAGGTGACCTTAAACTAACGCCAATTCAAACTTGTCATATATGCACCAGTTAATGACTTAGCTACTTTATTATCTGGTTAATTATCTAATTGATTCACATAAAAAAACCGAACTTAGTTCGGTTTTTTATGTATGCTAATTATCTATTTATACAGTCTCAATACTATGACAATTTGCTTTTTTTACTCTGACGACACTGGGCAAATTGGTGTCTTAACTCTAAGTATTTAGGCGTTAAACCTATATCTTCGTACAATGGATCTCCTAATTCGTCTTTGGCTACAACTTTTTTCCCAGGTTTATAGGGCATTTGCCGCTCTACTTCGTCTAGTGCAACCGCAACCAATTGAGATAGCACTTCGTTTTTATGCAAGCCTGGGTAAAGTCCTGCTAGTGCTTCGATGCGCGCTGCATCTTTAATTGGTAATCTAATATTATATTTTTCTTCAGCGTCATCCTTGGTACTTGCCGATTCCCATGAAGACATTAAATCCCTGACATTCATTATATACCTCAATAAGTTCTAACCACTTTATTAGTTTAGACCAGTGTTATCAATCTGCTGGCATTGTTGACATTTATTACAAAATAAATAAAGCCATTGAAAGCAATTTCCTGTCATGCCTAAAGCCCCTCGCTTTTTTAGATCAGTTGGCGCAATATTTGATTGTTAAATAATAATATACACACTTGTTAGCAGCCAAGTTTTTAGCTGCCTATAGACCATAAAGGTCTACACTTAAGACAGTGACCTGCTTTGGAGCGATACATGCCATCAACTTTAGACCCCGATTTAACTGAGAATGTGCGTTTACTAGGCGATTTATTAAGTAACGTAATTGAACAAGACCAAGGTCCCAAATTTGTATCTAAAATAGTTAAAATCCGCTCCCTTGCAAAGCAAGCTCGAGCGTCGCAAGAAGAATTGCCATCAGCGCTTATTAAAGAACTTCATGGCCTTGCTGATGATGACATAACGCCCATTACACGAGCATTTAACCAGTTTTTAAATTTGGCCAATATTGCAGAGCAATATCACGATGTGATTCGTGGGCGTCGCAAAAAAGAAGAAGTATATCTGTCTCAGCTAACAGAAATTATTGATACCCTGGGTGATCGCCTATCACCACAAGAAATTCATGAACGCATAGCAAAGCTAGACATTCAATTAGTACTTACCGCACACCCAACTGAAGTAACTCGTCGTACCTTAATTCAGAAATATGAACACATATTTAACGCTTTAAACGATCTTGATACTCAGCCATTTGACTACGAACGATCTATAGTTTTAGACAAGTTGGAGCGTGTAATTGCGCAAATTTGGTATACCGATGAAATCCGCCAGCAAAAACCCACTCCAGAGGATGAAGCCAAATGGGGATTCTCTGTTATTGAAGGCTCTTTATGGGAAGCATTACCTAGGTTTTACCGAGAAGTTGACTTACTGCTAGCAGAAAAGAATATTCCCCCATTACCAATCCATGTTAGCCCAATTAAGTTTCATTCATGGATGGGCGGCGACAGAGATGGTAATCCTAATGTTACTGCCAAAGTTACACGCAATGTTTTATTGTTAGGACAATGGATGGCGGCGGATTTGTACCTACGAGATTTAGATATTCTAGTTAACACGCTTTCTGTAAAACGTTGTAACGAGACACTCAGAGCGGTAGTTGGAGATGTAAAAGAACCTTACCGCCATTTGCTTCATGAATTAAGAGAGCGCTTGCGTGAAACTCAGGCGTGTATGAATCGACAGTTAGACAAAGTAAAAATTACTCCCATTAATCCACCAATCAAGCATATTAGTAGCCTCATAGAGCCATTAAAACTGTGCTACGACTCGTTAATGGATTGCGGCATGCATATTGTCGCTAATGGCAAACTTTTAGATACATTGCGCTGTGCTTACACTTTTGGTTTAAATCTTTGTCCACTGGACGTGAGACAAGAAAGTACTCGGCATGCTGAGGTATTTGAAGAGTTGACACTGGACTTAGAACTTGGTGATTACACTAACTGGACAGAACTACAACGACAAGAATTCTTACTTAAAGAGTTACAAAGCAAGCGCCCATTGTTGCCTAATGATTGGCAACCCAGTGCCAATGTTCAAGAAGTACTGGACACCTGCCGAGTTGTAGCCAACCATCCTGCCGATTTTTTTGCATCGTACGTTATCTCTATGGCGGGGGCTCCCAGCGATGTTCTAGCGGTGGCCTTGGTGTTAAAAATGTGCGGCTGTAAAACCAATATTCCCATTGCCCCGTTATTTGAAACTCTAGATGACTTAACTCAAGCCTCTAGCTCTATAGAGGCCCTGTTAAAACTTCCTTGGTATCAACAATACTGCAATGGCCATCAAATGGTCATGGTGGGGTACAGCGATAGCGCCAAAGACGCAGGCCAATTAGCTGCTTGCTGGGCGCAATACAAAGCTCAAGAGGAATTAGTAAAAGTGTGTGATAAGCACAGCACTTCATTAATGCTGTTTCATGGCCGAGGCGGAACAGTCGGTCGTGGAGGTGGTCCTGCTCACAGTGCCATATTGTCACAGCCTCCGGGCTCAGTCAGAGGCAGTATTCGCGTAACCGAACAAGGGGAAATGATTCGCTTTAAATTTGGTCACCCACAAGTGGCGCAAAGGTCGCTGCAAGTATATTTGTCGGCGGTATTACACGCCACCGAATTGCCACCGCCAAAACCTACTGATAACTGGCGTCACATAATGGAGACTCTATCTGATATTGCTTTGGTGAACTATCGCGACGTCATTCGAGAGAATCCAGATTTTGTGCCGTATTTTAGAAGCGTGACCCCCGAGCAAGAACTTAGCAAACTGGCTTTAGGCTCTAGGCCAGCTAAGCGTAAAGCCACTGGTGGCGTCGAAAGCTTAAGAGCTATTCCATGGATATTTGCTTGGACCCAAATTCGCTTAATGCTACCTGCATGGCTAGGCAGTGAAACGGCACTGAAACAATTTATTGAGCAAGGTAGATTAGGAGAACTGCAGACAATGACGAAGGACTGGCCGTTTTTTCAAACTTATATAGATATGCTTGAAATGGTATTAAGCAAGGCCGATAAAGGCATCGCTCTTTATTATGAAAAAGTGTTGTGCCCTGACGAACATTCAGCGCTGGGGGAAGACTTGAGGGAAAGGCTGGATCTTGCTATTAAGTTAGTACTGCAAATCAAGCAGCAAACAGGCCTACTTGATCACTCTCCTATAATTGGTACATCTGTGGCCTTAAGAAACCCTTACACAGACCCCTTGCATTACCTGCAAGCAGAACTTATGCGCCGCACTAGAATACAGCCAGACAATCTTTCTTTAGAACACGCGTTGAAGGTGACTATGGCAGGGATCTCAGCAGGCATGAGAAATACAGGCTAATAAGGTTTTGAATCGGTAGCATCAATTAATAATCTGTCACCGGTTCAAGCCTAATGCTAATTATCACTTTAAAAACTTGGTTGTGTGCTCTATAAACAGAATTATGGAGCAAAAATATGCAGTTATAACTTTTACTGGTGCAAAATATTTACCTTTGGGAAGCTCTCATTCTTGAAAAAACGATTCACTGGCTAAAGCTAAGATCATTCAAACACACATTTATAATTCGAACCCGTAAGTCTTATTAATACTTAACCACTTGCAAATAGAATAGAGCAACCAGGAAGCCAAGCCAATGGGAAAATGGTCGCCCATTCCTGAAAAGTACAATATTCCCTTCAATACATTCTGTATCCCTAAGGCTGAACCACTTCTGTATTGTAAATGCAAAACTAAAAAATCTTTTAGCAACATTGCGACATCTGAAGCCCAAATACAAACCATTCAGGATATTGTTTAGTAAAAGCTCCGCAGCCGTTTTAAATATACACGCTTCCTACACCCGCCGACCTATCTACGTCCTGCTATATATTGGTTAAATTGCGAACAATCTCTGCACCTCCATGACGCAGGGCCACACTTGCCCTTGATCTCTGGGTCAGGTATCTTGTTTGTCCTTTTTCCATGTCAGGCTGATTTTTAACCAGTTAGCTGGAAAGAAATGGACTTAGATTTTTATATTACAATGAATTTAGACCATCCCCAAAACAGCTTTGCTTGAGTTAGGCTGTTTTAGAGATTGAATATTTAAATACAGAAGGAAACATTAATGCGAATTATCTTATTAGGCGCCCCCGGTGCTGGTAAAGGTACACAAGCACAATTTATTTGTGAAAAGTACAGCATTCCTCAAATTTCCACCGGCGATATGTTGCGTGCCGCTGTAAAAGCAGGTACTGAACTTGGTAAGCAAGTAGAAGTAATTATGCAAACAGGCGGACTTGTATCTGATGAGTTAATTATCTCATTAGTTAAAGAGCGTATTGCACAGCCTGATTGTGAAGCTGGATGTTTGTTTGACGGCTTCCCGCGCACAATTCCACAAGCTGAAGCCATGATTGAAGCAGGCGTAGATATAGATTACGTGGTAGAAATTGATGTGGAAGATGAAGAAATTGTTAAACGTATAAGTGGACGTCGAGTTCACCCTGCTTCTGGTCGTATTTACCACGTCATCTTCAACGCCCCTGAAACTGAAGGTAAAGATGATGAAACTGGTGAAGATTTGATTCAAAGGGAAGACGATACAGAAGAGACAGTGCGTAAACGTTTGGGTATATACCACGATCAGACAGAACCTCTTGTGGGATTTTATAAAGCCTTAACCGATTCTAACGCTCCTAAGTATGCTTATATTGCAGGTGTGGGCACATTAGATGACATTCGCACCGCTATGTTCAAAGCTCTGAGCGAATAACATTGCTCTAAGCTAAAAAAAGCCAGCGCCTATACGCTGGCTTTTTTGTATCTATAATAATCGTTTAACCCAAATTTGGCTTTAATACATCGAACAGGGCTTTTATATGGTCATCTCTGTCGTTCAAGGCCGCTATGTAACGGTATTTTTCGCCCCCTGCATGCTCAAATATTTCACGATTCTCACCTTCTATCTCTTCTAACGTCTCCAGACAATCAGCGCTAAAAGCTGGACTGATAATCGCAACATCTTTTATCCCTTGTTCAGGAAAGCTCTCTAATGTGGCATCAGTATATGGCTGAAGCCATTCGGCTTTACCAAAACGGCTTTGAAAGGTGGACATAACTAAATCCTTATCTAGACCCAACTTCTCGACGACTAATCGAGTCGTTTGTAGGCATAAGCAATGGTAAGGGTCTCCATTATCTAAAAACAGCTTTGGCATACCGTGATATGAAAATACTAACTTTTGCGGAGTACCATTCTTTTCTAAGTCCTCTTTAATACTGTTTGCCAAAGACTCAATATAAACACTATTTTTATGATACCCATTAATAAAGTGCAGCTCTGGCACCCAGCGCCATTTTGCTAAAACCTTGGCCACAGCGTCAAATGTGGAGCCCACAGTAGGACTTGAATATTGTGGGTACAATGGAAATACAACTATTCGGGTGTAACCTTTTTCACGAAGTTGTTCCAGACCAGCTTTAATCGATGGATTACCGTAACGCATGGCCATAACTATTTCAGTATTGTCATATCCTTGATCTTTTACAAAGGCACTTAGTTTTTCTGTTTGAAGCCGAGTAATGTTTGTCAAAGGTGAACCATGCTCAGTCCAAATACTTTTATAGAGATTGGCCGAACGTTTAGGCCTGATTCGAAGAATAATGCCATGCAAAATTAGCATCCATAATAAGCGTGGGATTTCTACTATACGTGGGTCAGATAAAAACTCACTTAAATAGATTCTTACTGCTTTTGTAGTTGGTTGATCCGGACTGCCAAGATTGGTAAGCAAAATACCTGTCTTTTGATTGAAACGCCCTTCATGAGGGTTGTCGGTAATACCTGAAAATCGCGACACACAAAGCTCCTTTTGAGCGGTAAGTTTTAATTAGACATCATTGTAACGAACAGAAAACGATTTTAGATCACTTTCTTTGTATTTTTATCAAAATACCTGCGTGCTTCGATCTAAGTGACAATTTTTGTTACTTTACCTTTGTTATGCTAAATCATGTGGAAAAAGACACATGGCCCAACCCAAAGTAAAAACTGAACAGCTGTTTAAGAATATAGTTTGTAACTAAAAATAGGTATAGACGAACTATTGTTAATATAAAATTTTATAATGGAGAATTTTAAACAACTCAATGTGTATAGCCACTGATATCGTTTTCATTATCGTTAGTTCAGATTATTAAGCTTGGATAAAATAGTAAACGTATAATATAAACCACTATATTTAGACCTTAATAAAAAATATTTAAAGGATATTAAGCATTGAATTAATCCTAAAGACATAAAATATCATGGCAAAAATTATACTCTTCGATTGGTTTAACCTTTCAATAGTTTTTATTTTTCTTAGAAATATTAAAATCTAAAGAAAGTTAACTCTGGTATTTTACCTTCATTTTTTTTATTTTTTTTGAAAATAAATGCAATTAGTTAATTAATCGCGCCAATATTTGAGTTTTATTCATAATAATCTAGTTTTTTTCATTAAAAACCTTTATTTTTATCCAATAAGACTTTGCTCTTACGCAATTTATGCTATTTTTTATTTGATACATGTATTCACAACAACAGGAAAAACAAAATGGCTCGAGCTAAAAAAACTGCTGCGAAGAAACGCGTAGCTAAAAAAGTGACTTCGGTAGCAACTGCTGCTCAAGTCAAAGCTGAAAAAGCAACTGTTAAGGCTGCTACTTCTGTTAAAGTCGTTACTGCTAAAGTAAACGACGCAAACAAAAAGTTAGTTGCTGCTCGCAAAAAGGCCGCTTCTGCTAAAACAGCTGCCGCTAAGAAAGCAGTAGTTTCTGCTCGCGCTGCTGTTGCGAAGCAAAAAGAAGCATTGGCTACTGCAAAAGCATCTGTCAAGTCTGCTGGCGTTGAAACCACCTCGGCTAATGTAGAAGCTAAAGTAAAAGCGGCTGAAGTGGCCTCGGCTGAAGCACTTAAAGTGTTTGAAGCTCAACAAACTGCAAAAGCTGCAGCGGACTTGAAAGCAGCCATTGCGTCTTTTGAAGTTAAATGGGTTGCTGCTCGTAAGAAATCAGATGCGGCTAAAGCCACTGTTAAAGCTAAAAAAGCTTCGGCTAAAAATAAAGTAGCGGCTAAAAAAGCCGCTGCTAAGTTAAAAGCACTTGCTAAGCCTGCTAAGAAGACTGCTGCTAAAAAACCTGCAGCTAAGAAAAAGCCAGTGACAGCTAAAAAACCAGTCGCTAAGAAAAAGCCAGTTGCTAAGAAGAAACCGGTTAAAAAAGTAGCCCCTAAGAAAAAACCAGTCCCTAAGAAGAAGTAATAAATAACGATTTATTCGTCATTTAACTCAAAAAACCAGTGAGCTTTTTTCACTGGTTTTTTTATGACTGTTTTTTGGCGTCGGTTACTCAATGCAATTAAAGCGTTAATTTATCGCCTATTAACAGCTAAGATTTATCTTCGTTCGGTTAATGGCTATTATCAACACAATTGGCGAGCTTAAATCTGTGTATCTATAGTTTTTCCATGTTAATTCTGTTTCATGCTAAAATCCTATCTAAATTTATATGGTAAGTATTTAAGCAGTATGACGACACTACTTTCAATCGAAGCAGCAAGCGATAGCTGTTCTATTGCATTACAAATAGGTCAACAGGTAATTCAGCGATTAGAACCTGCCCCTAGGATGCACAGCCGACTGCTGTACCCTATGCTCAACAGCATAATGAGTGAAGCGGGTATATCACCAAATCAGCTGGATGCGATAGCATTTGTAAATGGTCCAGGCTCGTTTACTGGACTACGCATTGCTGCTGCCACTGCCCAGGGTATGGGCTTTGCCTGCGACACACCTTTAATCGGTATCTCAACCTTGCAAGCCATGGCTCAGCAAGAGTTTAACGAGCATCGAGCTGAGCGAGTAATTTCACTAATGGATGCCAGAATGAATGAATTGTATCTAGGCTATTATGAAGTCGACCTTTCAACTGGCATTATGGTAAAAAAAGTTGACGATTGCCTATGTCCTGTTGATGTTGACTACACTTTATTACAAATCCCTTCGCCTAAAAGAATAATAAATAAGCAAATTTATGGCTGCGGCCATGGTTTTAAACTGACGGAAAAATTATCGTCCTCGCTAAGAGATGCTTGTTTTTCTGTAGATGCTGGGCAAGTTTTACAGGCAAAATCTTTATTGCCATTAGCCAATACGCTTTATAATGACAATAAAACGCTTTTGCCTGAAGAAATAGAACTTGTGTACTTGAGAGAGCAAAGTCACTGGAAAACAATCAAGCAGCAGAAGTTACTTAACAAGGAAAAATAAACCATGGAATGGTGGCAAGCGGTAATATTGGCCATAGTACAGGGCCTCACAGAGTTTTTACCCGTATCGAGTTCAGCCCATTTGATTTTACCGTCACATATATTCGGCTGGCCTGATCAAGGTTTGGCGTTTGACGTGGCTGTTCATGTGGGTACTTTAATGGCGGTAATTTGGTATTTTAGAGACGATATTCGTCAACTTAGTAAGGGTTTTATTAAAACCACTTTTTTAGGTAAGCCAAATAAAGATGGGAGGTTGGCTTGGTATATTGGTCTAGCCACCATTCCCGCTGGATTGTTAGGTTTATTATTAAATGGCAGTGTTGAACAATACCTACGTGACACCGCAGTAATTGCAACGTCGACTATTGTATTTGGTTTGTTGCTGCTATTTGCAGATAGCCGAAGTAATTTACAGAAAAAATTAACAGATATGCCATTGTCGCAAGCTATGTTTATAGGCATTGCTCAGGCCATTGCACTTATTCCTGGCACCAGCCGATCTGGCATTACTATGACAGCCGCCATGCTAATGGGATATGAAAGAAGTGCCGCCGCACGTTTTAGCTTTTTATTATCGATACCACTTATTTTATTAGCAGGTGGATATAAAGGGTTTGAACTATACGTAAACGGTAGCACTGTATATTGGGGTTTAATGGCAATAGGCATAGTTGTTTCATGTATCAGTGCTTATATATGTATCTACTTTTTCTTAAAGATAATTGAAAAACTATCCATGCTGCCATTTGTTATATACCGACTTTTACTTGGGGGCTTTCTGTTTTTAGCTCTAGGATTTAATTGGATAAGTTAATGCTCCCAATCTGCCTTATTTGCACCGATAAAGAATTAACTGACTACGCGGCCAAAATTGCCAGCCGTTTAGATGTTCCTGTGTTTAAACAAGCTCCAAAAACCGCACAGCTGGTTTTAGAACTGGATGCTACCGGATTAAAACTTTTGAGGCCTAACGATAAGTCGGTGGGTGCATTAAAAGTCGACTTTTCTGATGGTGCACTTACTTGGCGTCGTCAACATGGCGGTGGTACAGGCCAGGCCATCGCAAAAGCCATCGGTTTAAAACAAAAAAAATCACTTACTGTATTGGATGCTACCGCAGGAACGGCCACTGATTCGTTTGTGCTGGCCGCATTAGGTTGCACCGTCACTTTGTTAGAGCGTCACCCAATAGTGGCCCTATTGCTTGAAGACGCGCTTGCTAGAGCTGAATTAACACCTGAGGTGTATGAAATAACGCAAAACATGACTCTTTACAGTGGAAGCAGCGTTGAATTTATGAAAAAGATGAATAACAACAGTGTTGATGTCGTGTTTTTAGATCCTATGTTTCCTCATTCAGGAAAAAATGCACAAGTTAAAAAGTCCATGCAATATTTTAGAGAAATGGTTGGGAAAGATGAAGATGCAGATCACTTGTTAGCACCTGCGTTAGCTGCGGCTACTTATCGTGTGGTGGTAAAACGTCCCAAAAAGAGTCCGTTTTTAGATAATCAAGAGCCTACGTTAAGCCACGATGGTAAAGCTAATCGATTTGATATATACGTGAATAAAAGCATGAAGGAATAGATGGCTTTTAATCTAGAGAAGAGCTGCCTGATGTCTAGTCAGTCGTGGCGTTGAGACAGATACCCGCGTTCGCGGGTAAGACATAAAAGTTGTGGATATTCGCGGGTAGGACATAAAAGTTGTGGATATTCGCGGGTAGGCATAGAAGTTGTGGATATTCGCGGGTAAAACGGAAGCTTATGGATAAAACGAAGAAGTTTAAGATAGAATCCAGAGTTTTCATTTTTCTAATTGCTTAGCAGCCTGCCACAGCCCTTCCATTTCCTCTAAGGAAGCATTATCCAAGCTTCGTCCATCGTTTTTAAGTGTGGTTTCAATAAACGAAAAACGACGAACAAACTTTTCATTAGTCCCGCGTAATGCTATTTCACTTTTTACGTTAATATGCCTAGCTAAATTAGTCATAGCAAACAGTACATCACCCATTTCATCTTGAATATGAGCTTGGTTACCCTCTAACAGCGCTTCTCTTAACTCAGCAATTTCTTCTTCAATTTTATCTATAACCTGAATGGTTTCTGGCCAGTCAAAGCCTACTGTTGAAGCTCTTTTTTGTAGTTTTTCGGCTCTTTGCAAAGCAGGCAGCGCAGTTGGTATATCATCTAACAAACCATTTTCAGTGGGCTGTTTCCCTACAAGTATTTGCTTAGCCTCTTTTTCATTTCGCTCTTGCTGCTTAATTTGTTCCCAACGGCTGTTTATTTCATCATGGGTTAAAGGTTTATTGTTACTCTCTGAGTGTAATTCTCCTGTGGGAAAAACATGAGGATGACGGCGCACAAGTTTACTGACTAAGGTGTGAACTATGTCTGAAAAATCGAAATAATTGTCCTCTTTGCCCATTTGACTGTAAAAAATCACCTGAAACAATAGGTCTCCCAATTCTTCTTTTAAATGATCATAGTCTTGCTTGCCTATAGCATCGGCTACTTCGTAAGCTTCTTCTAACGTGTGAGGCACAATAGAATCATAGGTTTGCTTTAAGTCCCAAGGACAACCTGTTTTAGGGTCGCGTAAACGAGACATTAAATGCAGCAGGTCGTCAGTAGTATATTTGCTTTGCGCTTGAGTTATTGTCATGGGAAATTAGAACTCTGTTAGTTGTTATGACGGTAAACATCCATAACATTGGATAACTGCTGTAGTTTATTCAAAATTTTACCCAGATGATTCAAGCTGTCGATTTCAATTGTCACTAAGAAGTCTGCTGTTCCATCTTTTTGCGACAAAGTGTTCATAGCAATAATGTTAACGTCGTCGGTGGCTAGCGTCACTGTAATATCTTTAAGCAAGCCGCGGCGGTCATAAGCTTGAATCGCTAACTCCACTGGATAAAGTGTTTCAGGTGCCCTGCTCCAGCTAACTTCTGTAATTCGCTTAGCTTGGTTTTGCATAAGGTTGAGCAAATTTCCGCACTCGGCTTGATGGATGCTCACACCGCGACCCTGTGTTATGTAGCCAACAATAGGGTCTCCGGGTACAGGGTGACAACACGTTGCCATTGTCGTCATAAGTTTGCCTACACCATGAATAAAAATATCCTCGCCACTCACATTTTTAATTGGGTGGGTAGGTAGCAAAGCCATTTGGCCATCTTTAGGTTCTAGCGGTTGCAACTGTTTGTTAGCGTGATTTATAACCTGAGTAATACGAACAGTGCCAGCACCTGCAGCTGCATATAAATCGTCTATAGTGTGTAAATTTAGATCTTTAGCAATCTGATGAAGGTCAATATTAATAAAACCAATGCGCTTTAGCTCTGGTTCTAGAATACCTTTACCCTCAATAATGTTTTGGTCACGGTCTTGGTTTTTAAACCAATTGGATATTTTAGCTTTGGAACGTGATGTGGTGATATAGCCATTATCAAAATTTAACCAGTCACGACTTGGTCGAGCATCTCGGCTGGTTAATATTTCAATTTGTTCGCCTGTGTTTAAAGAATATGAAAGCGGTACTATGCGCCCGTTGACTTTTGCACCTCGGCAACGGTGTCCAATTTCGGTATGTACACGATAGGCAAAATCAACCGGTGTTGAATTAGGTTGTAAATCTACTACGTGCCCGTCAGGGGTAAATACGTATACTCGATCTGGAGTGGCGCCTTCGCGTAAATGCCCAACAAAGTCACTAACGTCACCCAGCTCGTCATGCCATTCAAGAACCTGGCGTAACCATGAGATTTTTTCTTCGTAACTGTCGTCTTTACCATTAACGTCGGTGCCCTTGTAAAGCCAATGTGCGCAAACACCTAGTTCAGCATCCTCATGCATTTCTGGCGTTCGTATTTGAACTTCTAAAGGTTTTCCTTCAGGACCAATAACGGCGGTATGCAATGATCTATATCCGTTTTCTTTTGGATTGGCGATATAGTCGTCAAATTCTTGTGGAATATGCATCCAAAAAGTATGAGTAATACCCAATGCGGCATAGCAATCTTTTAATTCTGGCACCAAAATACGGACCGCCCGAATATCATAGACTTCAGAGAAGTCGATATTTTTACGGTTCATTTTTCGCCAAATACTGTAAATGTGCTTGGCTCTGCCTTCGATCTCACACTCAATGCCAGCAGCTTCAATAGCGGTTTGTAAAGTATCTACCACTTTACCCACATATTCCTGCCTATCTAAGCGCTTTTCATCCAGCAATGCGGCAATTTTTTTATAGGCTTCTGGCTCGATATAACGAAAACTTAAATCTTCTAGTTCCCATTTGATATGCCCAATTCCCAGGCGGTGAGCAAGAGGCGCATATATATCAAATACTTCCCGAGCGACTTTTAAACGCTGTGCGCCGGTGGCATTTTTTACAGCTCGAATAATACTGGTTCGTTCGGCAAGTTTGATTAAGGCAACACGCACATCATCAATCATAGCCACCAGCATTTTACGCATATGCTCCACTTGCGCTTCACTTTGACCCAATACCTTTTGCTTAGACGCTGTTTGAACCTGAGTGATGGCCGCCATTTTCAAAACACCATCGATTAAGTGAGAAATTTCTTCACCAAATTGACGCTCAACCTGCGTCAAACTCAAGCGGCCTTCTCGCACCGGGCGATATATTATGGCCGCCACTAAGCTGGCTTCATCCATATGCAGTTCGGCTAACACCTGGGTCATTTCCATGGCTATCTGTAAGCTAGAAATGTTGGCGTTCCATTGCTGATGATTCGCGGTAGCTTCAGATTGAAATTTTTGCGCAAGGTCACATGCTTCGCGTATTCTAGATTCATCTTTAAGCTCTACCTGATTGGCTAAGCTTTGCACCCATGCATCTACGTCTACTTTACCGTCTTGGGCTAAATGATCATCACGTACCTTAACCATACTGATTAATCCTTAATAAATAACGCCATAGATTCCACATGCTTAGTTTGCGGAAACATATCCATAACGGATATTTTTTCAATTCTAAAGCCCGCATCTAACAAAGGCTTTGCATCTCGAACTAGCGAGCTAGGATCGCAGGCGATATACAAAATACGACTTTTTTGTTTCACCAACCATGGCATTAATATACTTGCACCGGCTCTAGGTGGGTCCAATAAAATCGCATCTACTTTAGGCAATTTAAATAACAGTTCTTCGTCGGCCAAATTCATAGCACTGGCTGTAATATTGCTTAGACCGTTTAGTTTAGCATTTTCATCAATTCGCTTTGCCATGGACTTTTCGCCTTCTACGGCGTAAACATGTTTAACTTTTTTAGCCAGCGGCAAAGTAAAATTCCCTATTCCTGCAAACAAATCTAAACATGTATCGCCTTCAGTTAGTGCCAACCAATCCATTGCCTGTTTAACCATAGCAGAGTTAACTTGCGCATTGCCCTGAATAAAGTCTTTAACATCGAATGTTAAATCGCAATTATCGAGCTGATAACTTAACGGCATTGATGAATCTTTTGCAGTAGATGAATACAGACAATCTAGCTGATCATCTCCTTGGACCCAGATCTGTACCTGCTGAGTTTTACCCCAGTTGATTAATGAATTTTTATCGTTTTGATGAATCTTTTTAAGATAACGCAACACAACCGCTGAGTCGTTATCACCTGCAATTAACTCAACTTGAGTGATACGGGACTTAGCGTCCAAACCATCAATAACCTTATGTAAAGGCTGTATAAGCTGGTCAAGTTTAGGGTTTAGCACTGGACAATTTGAAATTGGAGTTAGGTGACTGTTGGCTTCCTCACGGAATCCCAGAATAATCTCATCTGTTTTATTGCGATAACGAACACCTAAACGGGCCCGACGGCGGTATCCAAACGGGCTACTTTCTATAGGATTCGACCATGGAATAGAATCGAGTTTTAGCTGGCGCTTTAATTGCTGATCTAAAGTATTTTGCTTGTATCCAATTTGCTTATCGCTAACTAAGTGCTGTAGTTGGCATGCACCACATA
The DNA here is from genome assembly GCA_047628755.1 of Crocinitomicaceae bacterium. GTDB lineage: Bacteria > Pseudomonadota > Gammaproteobacteria > Pseudomonadales > Oceanobacteraceae > Bermanella. The sequence goes on from JBLHVV010000004.1 coordinate 25,437, forward strand.
ACTTGTAGTGTTTACAATGGGGCTCCACTCGTTCAGAACTGGCCTGCAAAATCTCCAGTATGTGGCCTTGATCAAAATTTCGCTTTTGATTGTCAATTTTTACGCGGATTTTTTCGCTGGGCAGGGCACCGGCCACAAACAATACTTTATCTCGGCTGCGACTGACCCCTTGGGATTCATGACTTAAGTCATGGATGTCTACTTCTCTCTCGATAGGCGTGGGTTTATTGGCTTTTTTCGTGTGTCTTACAATGGCCACAAACGTATCCTTAGATTAACTGAGCCTAGTATGGCGTCAATTTGAGGCTATTTTAAGTTATTTTTGCCCATAAACCTAGATATGCAGTTTAGGTTTATGGGCTATATGGAGAGGTTTGTAAGGTTTTAGTTAAAAACACCGGACGAAAGGTAGCGATCACCGCGGTCACAAATAATTGCGACTATGACAGCATTCTCTAGGGTTTCATTAAGTTGCAATGCGGCTGCAACTGAGCCTCCAGAACTAACACCACAAAATATGCCTTCTTCTCTGGCAAGTCTTTTCATTGTTATCTCAGCTATATCTTGCCCAATGTCTAAGATGCTATCTACTCTCGTAGAATCGAAAATAGTGGGTAAATACTCAGTAGGCCAGCGGCGAATACCAGGAATAGCCGACCCTTCTTGAGGCTGCAATCCTACAATTTGAATGTCTGAGTTTTGCTCCTTTAAATATCGGCTGGTTCCCATTATGGTACCAGTTGTCCCCATTGAACTGACAAAATGGGTGACAGTACCGTTTGTATCTTGCCAAATTTCTGGCCCTGTACTTTCATAGTGTGCAATAGGGTTATCAACATTGCCAAATTGGTCTAATACAATGCCTTTATCAGCTAATTGCATTTGCTTTGCTAAGTCTCTAGCACCTTCCATACCTTCAGTCTTACTGACCAAAATAAGTTCAGCCCCATAAGCCTGCATAGACCAGCGGCGCTCCATGGTGGCATTTTCAGGCATGATCAAAATCATCTTATAGCCTTTAATTGCAGCCGCCATAGCCAAAGCAATGCCTGTATTGCCACTGGTTGCCTCGATTAGAGTATCGCCGGGTTTTATATCCCCACGAGATTCAGCCCGCTGAATCATGCTTAAAGCAGGGCGATCTTTCACCGACCCAGCAGGGTTGTTACCTTCTAATTTAAGCAGAATGGTATTACTTGTATGCGTGCCTAAACGTTGCATGCGCACCAATGGTGTATGGCCTACAAAGTCCGCTATGGTTGGAAATTCCATTATAAAATCACTTTAGATATAACTATTTAGGTAAATAATACGCCTAAAATTGATAGAATTGTAATATCAAATGGCAATTTCCTTATAGCTTAAATGCCATTAACACTCCAATTAACAAGACAAACGACTAATTGCTGTTAAAATGCGACCTTTATCAGCCATAGAAACAGTCCAATGAACTACACGATGAACTATAGGAGCATTCAAAAACGCTTACTCATCATCACTCTTTTACCATGTTTGGTGACGGCTCTGGCTCTAGGGAGCTATTTTAGTATTGATCGTTTTTATCAGTTGCATCAACAGTTTAGAACCCAAGCTAGCCTCCTTAGTCAACAAATTGCTTTGCAAGCACACATACTAATTGAACGAGACGATTCAATATCCCTTGGAGAAAAGCAAGATCTAGGGCTTAAGCATTATATGACGCTGCCAAATTTACGCAGCATCTCTCTGTTAGACCCAAGCCAAAAAATATTGCAGCATATTGGCCCCAATATGCTGCCTCAATCGTCTAACTTAATCATAGATAACGAAACACATCGTTTTGAAACTGCCAGCAGCCTGCGGATTAAAGCTCCTGTTTTCTCCCCTTACGATTCTTTGCATACTAAATTACTAGGCTGGGTAGAAATTGAGTTAAGCACTGATTCACAAAAACTAAATCAATACACTTCGTTATTTATTAATATTTTATTAACACTAGGTTTCTGCTTTTTAGCTGTAATTTTGGCATACAAAGCCAGTGCAAGAATTACCAAACCTTTTCAGCAAGTGTCTGCTACTTTGAAGCAGTTAGGTTCAGGAAATTTAAATGCACGCATTGGGTTAAGCGCACAGACCGAGCTAAATGAACTTGCCACTGGCATTAACACCATGGCCGCTAGCTTGCAGCGCTCCCAACAAGAAATGCAAGAAAACGTTGAGCAGGCCACAGAGGATTTAAAACATACGTTGGATGAACTAGAAACTCAAAATATTGAATTAAGCATGGCCCGACGAAGTGCTCAAGAAGCCAGTAAGACAAAATCAGAATTTCTTGCGAACATGAGCCATGAAATTCGTACACCACTAAATGGTATTTTGGGTTTTAGTAAGCTATTGGAAAAGACCCGATTAAATAAGCGCCAGATGGATTATTTGAATACCATTGAAACTTCATCAAGTAGTTTATTAAGTATTATTAATGACATTTTAGATTTCTCTAAAATCGAAGCTGGAAAATTAGTGCTAGACTCGGTGCCTGTTCACCTTCGTGATTTAACTGACGAAGTACTGACTATGCTGGCACCCGAAGCCCATAAAAAAGGCATCGAGCTAGCAGCCCTAGTGTATCAAGATGTACCTTACGAATTAATCGGTGACCCGGTTCGCTTAAAACAAGTACTAACTAATCTAATTAGTAATGCTATTAAATTTACCGAATCAGGTTCGGTAATTGTTCGTATTATGCTTGAAGAAGAGTTAGAGAATGATGCGGCACTAAAGGTAACAGTAACTGACACCGGCATTGGTTTAAGCCCCAATCAACAAAAGCAACTATTCAGCGCATTTAGTCAGGCTGATTCATCAACCACTCGTCGTTTTGGTGGTACCGGCTTAGGATTAGTTATTAGCCAGTATTTAGCGGCACATATGCAAGGTGAAATTGGCGTAGAAAGTGAAGCTGGTGAAGGTTCTGTATTTTGGTTTACTGGAAAATTTAATACTTTTGAGTCTTATGAAGAACATTGGAAAGATGCCGCCTGGTTTAATAAACGGGTCTATATTTTCTCTAAATGGGAAGCTAGCAGGCAGATGTTAAAGAATCATTTAAGCCAGCTTGGATATTCGGTCGAATCATTTAAATCGGCGAAAGATTTAGTGTTGACCCAAAACAAAAAACCAGCTGATTTAATTTTACTGGATATGGATAATAACCTTGAAGCTTATTTAATTAAGGAATTAAAAGAACATAGCCATGTGGTTGCGTTATTGACTAACAACGACTGCAAATATTGGCAGCAATTAGATGATTTAGCGATTAAACATAACTTGGTTTTCCCTATTTCATTTCGCAGCTTAACGTTATTATCACAAGAGCTATACGAATATTCGGACAGGCGCCAACATCTAATGCTGCCGCTCCCTGACATAAATGTTTTAGCCGTTGACGACAACGCCCCTAACCTGGAGTTACTAACCACTTGGCTACAAGACTTAAATGTAAACGTAACTCAGGCTCATAGTGGATTACAGGCGGTTGAGTATGGGATTACTCAGACCTTTGATTTAATTTTTATGGACATTCAAATGCCAGACCTAGATGGCATTGAAGCTACAGCTCAAATTCGAGAGCAAGGCATTAATAAAACAACCCCTCTAGTGGCACTAACTGCCCATGCATTAGACAACGAACGTAAGAGTTTATTAAGTAACGGTTTTGATGACTACTTAACAAAACCATTAAGTGAAGACCAACTGATTAATACGCTTTCAAGATGGACAAACTTTAAAGCATCGCGATTACAGCAAACGCCTATGGCATACCGAAATAAGCACATAGTTTCATCAGGTGATAAGGATGATGAACAGGTTGATATTGTTAATAACATTTTAGATTGGAATGTTTGCTTAAAAATTTCAGGTGGAAAAGCTGAATTAGCACATAAAATGGCGCAAGGGCTGATCAGTGAAGCACAGAATTTACTAACAGTTTTAAATAGTAATGCCGAGTCAGCGATTTTATTAGAGCCAATCCATAAAATTCATGGATTATGTAAATACGTTGGGGCCAAAGATCTATTGGAGCAATTAGATAAAGCTGAAACTGTTTTAAAAACAGATATAGGTAACTGGAACAATGTTGCTCCAAATTTAATTAATGCTATTGAAAGTCTAGTTGCGTTTACTCAAGATAATCCTAACTGGTCACGGAATGTGTAATAGGTAAAGCGTTTACTCTTAGTGTTTTATACAAGTGTACAAAACGCCATAGCATAAAGGCGCTCATCACTTAAACTAATTAGAACATTTTTTCCGCCCAACGCTTTCATACGGACTTCAGCTTTGCCACTCAACACCATTTGAGGTGCACCAAGTTCGTTATTAGTGACTTCCATTTGCTGCCAACCAATGCCCTTGGCAATACCTGTACCTAAGGCTTTTGCCACCGCTTCTTTCACACACCAGCGTTTGGCTAAATAAGAAACTTGTGACTGCAGGCTTGATATATTTTCAAATATTTTAATTTCCGAGGGGGTTAAAATTCGCTTAACCAACTTATGACCTTGCCTTGAGTACGCTTCTGCAATACGCTCTATTTCAACAATGTCTGTACCAATGGCAATGCTCATGCTGTTACCTATTATCTAATGCCTGTTGCCTAAGCTTGGTGAGATGCATTTTCGACTAAATCACGCATCTCTTTAACCGCAGTTTTTAAACCCACAAACATAGAATGGGCCATAATAGCGTGACCAATATTAAGCTCATTAATCCCTTCAATTGCGGCTATGGCTTCAGTATTATGATAATTTAAACCGTGACCAGCATTCACAATCAAGCCTAAACCTAATGCAAATTCAGTTGCTTGAGTAATTCGAATTAATTCTTTTTGTTGTTGCTCTGGAGAATCAGCGTCGGCGTAGTGGCCTGTGTGTATCTCAATAACAGGGGCACCACAGCGTTTTGCCGCTTCAATTTGCTGTTCATTGGGATCAATAAACAACGAAACTTCACTGCCTACTGCTGCCAACCGGTCACAGGCTGACTTAATGTTGGTTTCGTTACCTATTACATCTAAACCACCCTCGGTGGTTAATTCTTCACGCTTTTCTGGGACTAAACATACTGCAGCAGGCTTTACATTTTCTGCGATGGCGATCATCTCTTCAGTAACTGCCATCTCTAAGTTCATGCGGGTATTAAGCATGCCATTTAATACATATACGTCTCGGTCTTGAATGTGACGGCGGTCTTCGCGCAAATGAAGTGTAATTCCATCAGCACCTGCCTCTTCGGCTTGCAGTGCGGCGTATACTGGGTCTGGATAACGAGTACCTCGGGCTTGGCGCAAAGTAGCAACATGATCAATATTAACGCCTAATAAAACTCGGTTTGTAGCTTTCACACAATTCTCCTGTAGGCTCATGGCAAGTAGTATATTCGCTATGACGAAAGGCCTTTATACTGTTTTAGTAATTCTCGGGCTTGAATAGGCTTATAACCAATTATTGGCCTAATGGCTAAACGCAGCAGTCGTTTAGACATTTTTAATGTGCTGGCTTCTGAAAAATCTTGATGGGATAAATTAATCAAATCATCACCTAAAAAGCAACTGTTTGGATTTTTGTTTACGTAGATTGGTGACACTTGGGTCATACCTTGCTCAACAAAAAAACCGTAATACAGTGTTTCAGTAACCACTTCGCCTGTCTTAAAATCCATTTCCCACTGATAATTTTGGCCCATATGCTCTAGCAAAGTTAGTTCAAATCGCCTTAAAGATTGCTCTAGATTATCGTTATTCAAACTTACCAATGCCTCCTGATAAGCATCAAATAACGCTTCATCTTCTATTTCAGTCTCGCTGCGCAGTGCTCTTAAGATAACTTCGTTAACATAAAAACCACTGAATAGGGCATCGCCTTTTAAAGCCAATGGCAGACTTAAGCTTTCGTATCCATCAAGGTTTTTAAGATCAGAATCACCCGTGAATGAAATGCTATAACTGACAAATGGTTGCAGGCTTTGGCCTTGGATAATATTGCGTTTAATACCCCGAGCCATGCACCGTATTAAGCCATAATCTGGGGTTATTAAGTCTACCAGAGCACTGGTTTCTTTATATGGTCGAACATGCAGGACATAGGCTTTTTGTTTAATCATATTAAAGAAGGCACATTCATCTTACAGATTGTTTAATAGTCGATTATTTTTATTAAAGTAAGCAAAGAATATGAACCCTATTTGAAAGGGCTAACCGCTTCTTGGTTATTCATCTTAATCTATATCGTTGTAACCAAGTGACTTTAACGCACGCTCATCATCTGCCCAACCGCCTTTCACTTTTACCCATGTATTAAGCATTACTTTCATGCCAAACATCTCTTCCATATCTTTACGCGCATCTGTACCGATTAACTTAATACGGGCACCCTTGTCACCAATTAAAATTTTCTTTTGGCCATCCCGTTCTACTAAAATAAGTGCATGGATGGTAATCAGACGATCGGTTTCTTCGTATTTTTCAATTTCAACCGTCATAGAATAAGGTAATTCGTCACCCAGCTGACGCATGATTTTTTCACGTACTAGTTCGGCTGCTAAAAAGCGCACGGTGCGATCAGTAAATTGATCCTTATCGTAAAAATGCTCACCTTCAGGAATATAGTTAGCGATTTTATGCTCTAATTCTTCTACGTTTTTACCTAGCTTAGCACTGATCGGAAACATTTCTAAAAAGTCATGTTTCTTTGCTACTTCTTGCATAAATGGTAATAAGTCAGATTTATCAGCTAGGTAATCCACTTTATTTACAGCTAATATACAAGGCACTTTAGCGGCTTTAATTTTTTCTAAAACCACTTGGTCTTCATCTGTCCATTTGGTCCTGTCGATAACAAATACTACCAAATCCACGTCTTTAATCGTGCTAGACGCAACCTTATTAATATATCGGTTTAGAGCCTTTTCGGCATAGCCTTCATGCAACCCAGGCGTGTCCACATAAATAGCCTGCACTTCGTCTGTGGTTTTCATACCTAGAATTTGATGGCGTGTTGTTTGCGGCTTTCTTGAAGTAATGCTTAGCTTTTGACCCAAGATACGGTTTATTAAAGTAGACTTACCTACGTTCGGTCGCCCTACTATGGCAATGTAGCCACATTTTTCAGTCATTCTTCAGCTCCTAATGTTTTAAGGGCTTTTTGGGCCGCGCTTTGTTCAGCTAGGCGACGGCTACTGCCGACTCCCACTGTAGATTCGGTTAAACTTTCAACTTGGCAAGACACTTTAAACTTTTGATCATGAGCTTGGCCAAATACCTCTATAACATCGTATTTAGGTAAACGGTTCTGACTTTTTTGCATATGCTCTTGCAAGCGAGTTTTAGAGTCTTTTAAATTGTCATCTTCTTTCATGGCGTCTAATCGGCTGCCATACCAGTCAAGTACTCGCTCTTGGGTCACATGAAACCCTGCATCAGAATAGATAGCACCTATGATGGCTTCTACCGCATCGGCTAGGATAGATTCACGGTTGAATCCACCGCTTTTTAATTCCCCTGAACCTAATACTAAAAACTCGCCTAATTCAAAATGACGGCCTAATTCTGCCAATGTGGTTCCTCGAACTAAGCCAGCACGCAAGCGGCTTAACTTGCCTTCCTTAGCGTTGGGAAATTTTAAAAACAATGCCTCAGCAATGACAAAATTAACAATTGAATCACCTAAAAATTCTAATCGCTCGTTGTTTATGCCGCCCTTACTTCTGTGAGTAAGTGCAAGTTCAATAAGACTTTCATCTTTGAAGTTATAGCCAATGCGTTGGCTTAATTTTAATAGGGGATTATTCACTGAATGTCTACGTAATGCTCAAATGTGGCAACAAGTTCTATGTTTAAAAAAAAACTTGTGCGGCGTTCATATACCATTTCAATTGCGATGTTAGAACCTTGCCCGGTTACTTCTACAAACTCAAACAATTCGTCAATGCCATTGATGCCAAAGCGTTTTGCAATCATGGCTTCTATTCTATTACGTGTCATACCGCCCTCAGCACTTTCTTCAGCTAAGTTTTCGAATACAGTTTCTACGCTAATATTATCTGAATAAAATGGTACAACTTTCATAATTAATACCAAGCCCATAATCGCTAGAATCAACATAGCCAGCAATGAAATTGCCCCTGCACCCTGTTGTTTACCCATTTTATATCCTTGATTCCATTTTATTTATTATTAGACTTTGTTAATTTTAGTTTAGCTACAACCATCCAATCAGTTACTCAAACAGTTTATTAGCAGACTATAATGCAAGGTTATCGCTTTATAGTGGCTAGGCATCAACTGATAACACCGCATGGAAGGCTGATTGGGGCACTTCTACATTACCCACCTGCTTCATACGCTTCTTGCCATCTTTTTGCTTCTGCAACAATTTTTTCTTACGGCTAACATCACCGCCATAGCATTTAGCAGTTACGTTTTTACGCAAAGCTTTTACTGTAGATCGTGACACAATATTGCTACCAATAGCCGATTGAATCGCTACATCAAACATTTGGCGGGGAATTAATTCGGCTAATTTTTCGCACAATGCGCGTCCGTAACTGCGGGTTTTGTCTCTATGGATGATCACGGCTAAAGCATCAACTCGTTCGCCATTAATCAAAATATCCATTCTTACTAACGGAGCCGCTTGAAAATATGAAAAGCCATAATCAAGTGACGCATAACCCCTACTGACAGATTTTAGGCGATCAAAAAAGTCACCTACTACTTCGCTCATGGGAATGTCGTATTTAAGCGCCACCTGAGTACCTGTAAAGTTCATTTCACGTTGGACGCCACGCTTATCGATGCACAAAGTGATCACATTACCGACCATTTCTTTAGGCACTAGTATGTTGGCTTCACAAATGGGCTCGCGTAATTCTACAATCTTGCTCGGTTCTGGAAGCTTTGAAGGATTAGCTACTTCTATGACAGAGCCGTCTTCCATAGCCAGCTCATACACAACTGTAGGAGCGGTAGTGATCAAATCTAAGTTGTATTCGCGTTCTAGGCGTTCTTGAATAATTTCTAAATGAAGCATACCCAAAAAGCCACAACGGTACCCTAAGCCTAATGCGTCTGATGATTCTGGTTCAAAAAACAACGAGGCATCATTCAATGATAATTTATCTAATGCATCGCGAAAGTCTTCGTATTGATCTGAAGATACAGGGAATAAACCAGCATATACTTGAGGCTTAACCTTGGCAAAGCCTGGTAACTTTGAAGTTTGCTCAGCTTTTCTACTTAATGCGATAGTATCGCCTACCGGTGCACCATGAATATCTTTAATGCCTGCACAAATAAACCCTACTTCACCCGCTTTTAACACATTGGTCACTACGCGCTTAGGCGTAAATATACCCACACTGTCCGTTTGCCAGTCGCGACCAGTGCTCATTACCCGAATCTTATCGCCTTTTCTCAGAGTTCCATTCTTCACTCTTACAAGGGATACAACTCCCAAGTAGCTGTCAAACCAAGAATCGATAATTAGACATTGCAGGTCTGCATCCACATCTCCTTGTGGAGCTGGGATTTTTTTAATTAAGTCTTCTAGGACATCCTCGATACCCAAGCCACTTTTAGCACTACACTGCACTGCGTCAGTGGCATCAATACCTATAATCTCTTCAATTTCTTGAGAAACCTTATCTGGATCGGCCTGAGGTAAATCCATTTTATTTAATACTGGCACTACTTCTAAATCTTGTTCGATAGCGGTATAGCAATTAGCTACCGACTGGGCCTCTACGCCCTGTGCCGCATCAACCACCAGTAAAGCACCTTCGCAGGCAGCCAAAGAACGAGAAACTTCATAACTGAAATCCACGTGACCAGGGGTATCGATGAAATTCAACTGGTAAGTTTTACCATCTTTAGAATTATAGTTTAGCGTCACACTTTGCGCTTTAATGGTTATGCCACGTTCGCGCTCAATATCCATGCTGTCCAATACTTGGGCCTGCATTTCTCGGTCCGATAGACCTTCACAGTGGGATATAAAGCGGTCGGCCAAAGTGGATTTACCATGGTCGATATGGGCGATAATTGAGAAATTACGTATGTGTTCCAGACTGCTCACAGACAAGTAAACCTAATAGGTGAAATTAGCCGGAATAGTACACGAAATAGGTGATTGGCGGAAGTTAGGAAAGGCGCATAACACACAATTATGTGATTACGCGCTAGAAATAACGTATGAACCAACCTCTAATCGTTTACTCTTAGTGAAATGAACATAGGTGCTCCTCGACGCACAATGCGCATTGGCACCAGTCGGCCGCTTGGTAACTTACTAATTACACGCTCAAAATCACCCATATTACGAATAATTTCGCTGTAAACCATAGTAATAACATCGCCATTAATTAAGCCTGCATTAGCGCCAGGACCCTGAGCAACATTATTAACCAAAACACCGTCAGTATCTAATTTCTGCTTTTGAGCTGCTGTGAGCTCAGTCACCTCGATACCAAGGCGATTAGATTTAATATTTTTAGCGGGCTCTGGCGCTGCGCGAGCCAACCCACCCTCTTGCGGCAACGCTCCTATTTTCACCGTGAGCATCTTGGTTTTACCGCGGCGTATAACTTTTAACCTTGCATTCGAATCAGGGCGTACCCGCCCCACAAGATGTGGAAGGTCGCTACTTAAAATAACAGGCTTGCCATTAAATTCAGTGATTATATCACCATACTTAACACCCGATTCATCGGCGGGGCCGTTTTGAACTACCTGACTTACTAGTGCTCCCGCTGCTTTTTTAAGACCAAAAGACTCAGCTAAATCTTTATCTACATCTTGAATGGCAACCCCTAACCAACCCCTAGTAACGGTGCCAGTTTCTTTAAGCTGCTCAACCACTTCCATGGCTACGTTGATAGGAATGGCAAAGCTAAGCCCCATAAAACCACCACTGCGAGTATATATTTGTGAGTTAATGCCCACTACTTCGCCACCTAGGTTAAATAACGGCCCGCCTGAGTTACCCGGATTAATAGCCACATCGGTTTGAATAAAAGGCACGTAGTTTTCATTTGGTAAGCTTCGGCCCTTGGCGCTAACAATCCCTGCTGTTACAGAGTAATCAAACCCAAATGGACTTCCAATTGCTACAACCCAACTACCTACTTTTAGCTTGTCGCTGTTGCCAATATCTACTTTAGGTAAGTTTTTTGCTTCAATTTTTAATAGTGCTAAATCTGAGCTAGCGTCTGACCCTATTAATTTCGCTTCGTATTCGCGGCGGTCATTCAAGCGAACAAAAATTTGATCGGCGCCTTCAACCACATGATTATTAGTTAGCACATAGCCATCACCGCTCACAATAAAACCTGAGCCTAGAGACGCACGCTGGTGAGATTGACCTCTCGGATTGTCATGAGGGTTTGGATTAGCATTAGGATTCTGTGGTACCCCGAAGAAATGCCTAAAAATTTCGGGCATACCTTCTGGTAATTCCATGTTATTACCGTAATTTGAAGTGACCTTTTGCGTGGTACTTATGTTGACTACGGCTGGCCCGGCCTCTTCCACTAACTCGGTAAAATCTGGGAGTTGCGCTGAAGCAAACGCTGACATATATAGTATACATATGAACAATACGGACTTAATTAATACTGGCTTCATATTCACTCCACTTCACACATTGGGATATGCATTTTCTCTGAATTAATTTTACGAACTAATTGAGGATTCCACTGATCAAAATCAAGAGTCTTAGATTTGAAATTAACCCATAAAAAACCAACTATTAAGGCAACAAACGACATAATAATAATACCGCCTTCGCTGATACCCAAATAAGTACCTAGTAACGCAATAAAGATCATACTTAACAGGGGCACGCCATACATAAGCATAGACGATCTTAAAATAGCTTGTTCGGGCACACCTATAATAACCTGCTCATTTGGCTGAACGTCAAGTCCATTGCGCGACACTGGAATATCTATCTGCTTTTGGCCCACTTTTGCCAACAGACTATGACCACAGCCTTTTTGCGCTTGGCAAGACCCACAAGCCGTTTTCTGGATAGCCTGTACCCACACAATGTCACTTTCAACCCTTAAAACTAACGCCGACTCTTCAACCATATCTTCTCATTTACTGCTAAATGCAGCCTATCTGGCTGTCTCAGTATGTATTTAACAATTAACATAAAAGAGCATTATGCCCCTTTATGTTTTAATCTGCTAAAGATGTTTTAATCTGCTGAAGCATTTTAACACGCGGGAAATATGAACTTTAACGATCCCGGTTAACGCAGTTCTACGCTTTGAGCAATTTTCTGCGCCGTAGCAGCCGGTATTTCACCCACTACAGTAATACGATGAGTTTTACCTTGCCATTGTTTGTGCTGAACCGCTAATGCAGTTGGCCCTGATTGAGCAGTGCCCTCGTCCTGAACTTTCTCAACACCCTCTACATAAATTGAAAACATAACAATGCCATCACTGTAAATTCGACGGGCTGACAATTTAGGAGCATGGCCGGCTGCAGTTTGATCTCTGAACCCAATTGGCATCCAATTTAGTCGCCACTCTAATATATCAGCGGGCGATGTCCTTAGTAGGTCAGCGGATTGGGCCAGTTTAAGCTCAACACCTTCGTTTCGTGGTTTAAAACGTGCTTCATAAAACTCTAGGTCTGGCTTAAAATAACTGAACATATAACGCTCTAAGACCTTACCACTGCGAGCGATTAATTCAGTTCTTAATGGTACCTTCGTTTCCAGATCCATCCATACTTGATAAAAGTGCCGAGTGGCATCTTTAGGGGACAACTGAACCCCTACCACCGGACGACCCGCTACGCGCTGAGTACCCAGAATTTTAAATGTATAAGCCTTACTTAGCTGACGAATACTGCCCATGGCCTTGTTGCCAAACGGAGTATTACCTTGCTTTTGAAGTTGCTCTACCGTCAAATCAGGATGAATACAAAATAGCTCTTCGCCGCGGCGAATAATCTCCCGAACAGGGCCGTCTAAATGCAACATCCGCTCCCATATATCACCGTCGTTTATTCCATGCACAATTTCTACATTTTGAACTTGGTTTCCTGCTTGGTGGGAAAAAATACCCTGATACATAGCATTAGGCGATTGCTCTAGCATTTGCTCATACAAGTATTCCGCTGTGGGGGACTGCTTAATTTCAACGGTTGATGTCAGCTCTGATTTCTCTGCAAAACTTAATACAGATAAACCCACCAGCACCGCCATTACTAGCCAACGAGTCATTAATTATCCTTGCTTTGATTAGATGTTTCAAAGTTAACGACTCGCGCAAATGGCATTGACATACGACCTTGCCCTAACGCACTGTCTTGCGCGTGTTGCTTAAGATAGATATTCAGTCGCTCTTGAGCTTGCTGTAATTGAGCTTCGTTAAGGTCGATGGTTATTTCCGCTCCCTGCTGAGCAATCATTGATGGGCCGGTTTGCGGTGGAGTGACTACTTGAACCTTAGTTTCAGATGCAAGCTGCTGTCCACCTGAAGTATCAACCAATGGATTAAAGCGCGCGCCTAGTACCACAGCTAATGTCACAGACGCTGCAATAGATATACTGCCAACCGTTTTTAGCCAGCCCTTTGTTTTTGTCTGCTCGGTACTTTCAAAAGACTGGTTAGCTATAGCGGCACTCACAGCTCCACTAATATCAACATGACTAAAATCTGAGACCGTTCCTTTAATAGCATTGCTGCCAATATGATATCGTGACCAGACTTGCTTTAAGTCTGGACTGCCCTCCACATCCTTTAATGTTCGATGCAGCGTTAACTCATCTAATTCGCCATCCATTAAAGCTGACAAAGATTCAATTTTGTTATCACTCATAAGTCACCTCGGCAGTTAGCCTTTTGCTGTTTTACTTTGTGTGTTTTTTAACAAAGGCGCCATTGCTTTATCAATGGATTCCCTTGCTCTAAATATACGTGAACGAACCGTGCCTATTGGACAATCCATTACCTCTCCTATTTCTTCGTAGCTCATACCTTCTAATTCCCGCAGCCTAATGGCCGTGCGCAATTCGTCTGGTAGTTGATCTATGGCTTCGAACACCACTTCTTTTAATTGATCGCGAGCAATAATACTTTCTGGCGTGGCAATATCTTTAAGAGCCCCTGCAACGCTATAATGTTCCGCATCATTTACATCAATATCCTGAGTTGGTGGTCTACGCCCTTGTGTCACCAAATAATTCTTGGCAGTGTTGACAGCAATTCGATATAACCATGTATAAAACTGACTATCCCCTCTAAAGTTCTTTAACGCACGATAGGCCTTTATAAACGCCTCTTGCGTAACATCGGGAACCTCTCCCATATCCACATAACGGGATACAAGTGACATTATTTTATGCTGATGCTTGAGTACTAACAGATCAAATGCGCGTTTATCGCCCTTTTGAACTCTTAGCACCAACTGTTTATCTGAATCTTGTAGCGACATTGCTCCCCCGCGCTTTACGCGCCAGCATTAGTAAGTCCCATTTATTTTGTATAAATATATTCTTGGGTAGTTACTAAATATGTATTCCTCATGACAACATTAGAAGGGAACTCAATCAAAAAGTTCCACACTGCTAAAATAATACTTAAGTTTTGATCATTGTAATGGCTTTAAGCATGTTTGTACCGTTTCAGCACTTCTTAATTAATCTTCTTAGCAGTATAGTGACACACATAAATATATGAAAATTAAAGGTTATATATGGATCAGCGACAGGTTTTTGATGTTTTGGTCATTGGCAGTGGCGCAGCTGGTTTAGCCGTTGCTCTCAGTGCGGCAGACTCTGCAAAGGTGGCTGTATTGAGTAAAGACACACTCATTAGCGGCAGCACTCGCTGGGCACAAGGGGGCATTGCAGCTGTGTTGGACAGCGAAGACTCATCTCAAGCTCACATCACAGATACCCTAACTGCAGGTGCTGGACTGTGTAACTACAATGCAGTGAAGCAAACTGTAGAAAATGGTGCAGATGCCATTAACTGGTTAATAGATCAACAAGTTCAATTTAGCAAAGAAGGCGACAGCTACCATCTGACTAAAGAAGGGGGCCATAGCCATCGTCGTATTATTCACGCTGCCGATGCCACAGGTGTGGCGGTAAGTGAGGCTTTAATTGGCCAAGCCATAGCCCACAAAAACATTTCGCTGTTTGAACACCGGATCGCCATTGACCTAATTACCTGCGAAAAATTTAAAATGCCTGGTAAAGGGGTCACAGGTGCGTATGTACTTAACGATAAAAATGGTCGCGTAGAAACGTTCCGCGCTCGCACCGTAGTTATTGCCTCGGGTGGCGCTAGTAAATCGTACTTGTATACCAGTAATCCTGACGGCACATCGGGTGACGGAATAGCCATGGCATGGCGGTCAGGTTGCCGCGTGGCCAACATGGAGTTCAATCAGTTTCACCCTACTTGCTTGTATCACCCGCAAGCTAAAAGCTTTTTGATTACCGAAGCAGTGCGCGGCGAAGGAGGGTATTTATTGCTGCCAAATGGTGAACGCTTTATGCACAAGTTTGATAAGCGTGAAGAGTTGGCTCCCCGCGACATAGTGGCTAGGGCAATTGACCATGAAATGAAACGCCTTGGGGCAGATTGTTTGTATTTAGACATCAGCCACAAGCCAAAAGAATTTATCATTGAGCATTTCCCAAATATTTATGAGCGCTGTTTAGAATTGGGCATTGATATGAGTAAGCAGCCAATTCCAGTTGTCCCAGCTGCTCATTACACCTGTGGTGGTATTGTCACAGACACTTCTGGCCGCACAGATATACCAAACTTGTATGCCGTTGGTGAGTGCGCTCATACGGGTTTGCATGGTGCCAACCGACTAGCCAGCAACTCTTTATTAGAATGCATTGTTTACGGTCGAAGCGCCGCTGAGCATATTCTAAATATAATCAAAGAAAAACTAGATGTGCCATTCGCCCCAGACTGGGATGAAAGCCAGGTAACCGATTCAGACGAAGACGTTGTGATCAGTCACAACTGGGACGAACTGCGGCGTTTTATGTGGGATTATGTAGGGATTGTAAGAACCGACAAACGCTTATTACGTGCTGAGCACCGAGTGCAACTGCTAAGAAAGGAAATTTTAGAGTTTTACGGTAACCATAAAGTCACCAGTGACTTATTAGAGCTGCGTAACCTTGTTGAGGTATCTGAACTAATCATTCGCTGTTCAATTCTAAGAAAAGAAAGTCGTGGGCTGCATTATTCACTAAGTCACCCAGACTTGTTACCAGTGGCATACGATACGGTCCTAACACCTTAGGTTTGCCAAGATGAAATCACTTTATTAGAGTCAAATAAAAAAGTCCCATTTAATACTTATTAAACGGGACTTTTTTTGGAAAACCGAAATCGTTATATCTCTATTGAACGCTTTCCTCTTCAACTGGCTCTTTTTCTTTACGCTGTAAACCATACTTACGCATTTTTTCAACTAAAGTGGTTCTGCGTATTTGTAATTTCTCGGCAGCCCGAGCTACTATCCCACAAGCATCGTCTAAAGCCTGCTGAATTAGAGACCGTTCTAAGTTTGTTAAATAATCCTTTAAATCAATGCCGTTAACTGGCAGTAACGCTGGCGAATCTAGACCAATTAACCCAGGTTCGCTTGGCAGGTTTGCTGGTAATTGCATACCCCCTTCAGCTTCATCACCCTCGTCCATATGACGGAATTTTTTAGGCAGCTCAGGTAAACCTATCACACCATACGGATGCATAATGGCCAGTCGCTCAACTAAGTTAGCAAGCTCCCGAACATTACCGTGCCAGTCATGACGGCATAAAGACATAATGGCTGCACTATTGAAACGAATAGAACCCCGCTTCTCATTTTCCATACGAGAAATCAATTCATTCATTAATAAAGGAATGTCTTCGCGGCGCTCTCGTAATGCAGGTACTTCTAAAGGAAATACATTTAGACGATAGAATAAATCTTCACGAAATCTCTCTTCTTCTACCATTTTCTCTAAATTTTTATGAGTGGCTGCAATAATTCTAACATTGGTTTTGATGGTTTTAGTGCCACCTACTCGCTCATAAGTGCGCTCTTGTAATACTCGTAATAGCTTTACCTGCATATTTAAAGGCAGATCACCTATTTCATCTAAAAACAGTGTACCTGCTTCAGCCATTTCAAAACGGCCAGAGCGGGAAGTTATAGCACCAGTGAAAGCACCTTTCTCGTGACCAAATAATTCACTTTCAATTAATTCGTTCGGAATGGCACCGCAATTTACTGGTACAAATGGACCGTCTCTGCGATCGCTATGATAGTGAAGGTTTCGCGCAACCACTTCTTTACCTGTACCACTTTCACCCGTAATCAACACAGTAACGTGTTTATTTGCAACCTGGTGCATAAGCTCACGAACGTATTGAATTTGGCGACTGGTTCCCACTAACGAACGGAATAGCTGAACTGGACGTCGCTCACCACGAACACGACTGTGAGCAAAGTGTTCGCGAAAAATTTGTGCCCTATGAAGGCTGTCTAGTAGCTTGTTATAGCTTGGGGGCATAGTCACATGAGCAATAATTGCTCTACGAACATCTTCAGAAAGATCTGAAGGCAATTCTTCTTTACCCACATAAATTATGGGCATACCTTTGTCCCAGTCACTAATATCATTCAACATTTCTGTAGTAGATTTAGAACTAGAAGTGCCTAGAATAACGGCTACAATATCCATTGGGTCGTCTGTATTTGCTGCGACGGTTTTCCAGCTTTTAGAATCGCTTTCAAACGCTTCTTCCCCCAGAAAATCTAACAGCACATGCATGTCATGTTTACGCTGTTCGTCATCATCCACCAACAGGACTTTAATCTCTCGCCACATGGTGCTTCCTTAATAGAAAATATTCAAAGTTGCCAGTATATTGACCAGCTATAATTAGTAATAGTCAGAGATGTAACATAGGTCAAATTAATGACTCTAGTTTTGTTATTATTATTGATATACGCCAAGATATAAGCTTTAAGACCTAGGTCACGTGACATAGGTCTATTAGTGACAAAAAATAGCCTAGCTGTAAACCGTTTTTTGGCATTAATTTACGAATACGCCAGTTATTTGAATTTATTTTCAAAGCCTAGTCATTTTGTGGCGTAAACCGCCGATATAAATAAAAAGGATACCTAAATACCCTTTTTTTATGGTGGTTAAAGAAACTAAATACGAATCAGACAGATAAAAAACCGGCTGCTTGAGCTGGACTAAATTTCCCTTGCCCCTTCATATCTAGATAGCTTTCACGAATTCCTTCCCAGCCAGATTTTACTTCCAGTAAAAGACCCATGACTTCATTAACAATGTCGGTATCATTCAAACGGTTAGCATCGAACAGACGACGACTCATGTAGTCGTAAAGGCGTTCAAGATTCTTGCTCACATCGCCACCTTTTTCATGATCTAACGACTCTTGCAATGCACATATGATGTCCACAGCCCGACCTATTTTTTCATTTTTAGCTTCATGATTACCTTGATCTATGTAGTTTTTTGCCATAGCTAAACGGGTTAGTGCCCCCTCTAAAAGGAGCTGGATCAATTTATGTGGGTCGGCCTCCATCACCTCAGTATGTAAACTGATTTGACTGTATTCCTTTGCGCCTTTTGTATACATCTTGTTATCCTCTTTCGATTCTTATATTAGAACGGCTGCGGCAGATATTTCTTTAGGTTTAAACGTTAAAATAAAAATATAAGGCGGAAACGGTTGTTTAAAAAAGCGGCATAGTATGGCCGTATAATTGGAAATCAACTTTGATTTAAACGTAAGGCATTGATTTTATTAGTGAAAATACTTGGCACAGTGTCTGCTTAGTACACTGCATACATTGATAGATCCTATTAATTAGGGGGGGCGTATGCAAGCCAACGAGAAACATCAAACTGAGATACAAACTAAGCTACACGCTTTACCCGTAGCAAAAAGTAAAAGCTTAAAAAAGAACAAACAACTTGCCTATGCAAAATATCAAGAGGCATTAGATCTTAGCCAAGAATATCGAAAATGGCTTAAAGCTTTGTCTATAGCTAAGCAGTACATTTCTCAGGCTTTAGCGATTAATCCAATTGATGCCGATAGCTTTAACCTGCTTTCACGTATTGAATTAGAGCTTGGAGAGCATGTATTGGCATTAGATGCTATTAATGCTGCCTTAGCCCTTGATCCTGACAACGGCGCTTACTGGTACAGTTCTGGTCATGCTCAGCTTGCAATGCACAATCCTTTAATGGCGAAAACAGCCTTTATAAAAGCAATAGAGCTTTCTTCTGGTGAAAGCCGAGCTGAAATTAGCCTTGCTTATACTTATACAGAACTAGAAGAACCCGTAAAAGCATTTGAATTATACCGCGAAATAGTAAAAAACCAGCATAACGATCTCCAATCCCGTAGCCAGCTTTTAAATGCCGCCAGCACCTTGACAGCTGATTATTACGATCAACAACTTGAGTATGACTTAATAAATTACTTAAACTGGGACAATGTCAATTTATCTCAGCTAGCAAACTTAACCTGTAGTTTACTGGAACATAAGTTTCAGTTAAATGGAGATGGCAGCGCTGCACAATTCGAAGAAATAGCTAATAGCGAGCTGTTTCAGCTTGGACTTAGCAACACTATTATTAAAAGTGAATTACTAGAAAAGTTAATTATGGCATTACGCTATGAGTTGCTTTCTCACTCTACTAAAAATGGCAATCTAAGCCATCAATATATTCCTTTGAGTAACTCAATTGCAAAATATGGTTTGAAAAATGAATTTATATTGCCATTAACTGATGCTGAAAAGAATATGGTTAAAGCTTTGGTTAACTTGGTAGATATATCGCTAGAAAAAGCTGGGTGTATGCCCATGGATATATCAGGTGCACTTTTATTACTAGCTATGTATGAGCCTTGGGTAAATCTTAAAAACTACTCGTTATTATCTAAATTTGATAATGACAGCTGGCCAGATATGACTTTTAACTTAAAAATTCAGAATGAGATTTTATTCTCTATTAATAACACCAAGTTTGAATCCATTACGACTATGCCTTCATCAGGTGCTGATAAGGTAAAGGTACAATATGAATCTTACCCCTACCCGAGATGGGATAAGCTGGATAATAAAAAGTCTACTAATTATGGCTCAGCGCTGGCTCATGTTTACCCAAATACTAATTTTTCTGACAACTTATTTAGCGAACAGTTAAAGGTATTAATTGCCGGTTGTGGAACGGGTCGCCACGCACTGAATGTGGCCAAATACTTTAATCATGTAGATGTAACCGCCATAGATCTAAGTCAAAAGAGCTTAGGATTTGCTCATGGTAAAGCCATAGAGCTAGGTATTAATAATATAGAATTTAAACTGGCTGATCTGACCAAGTTAAAAGTCATGCCCAATCAGTTCGATATAGTGGAGTGTTCTGGTGTTTTACATCATATACCTGACTATAAAGCTGCACTGAGCGGTCTACTTAAAAACCTTAAACCAAATGGTCTGATAAAAATATCTTTGTACAGTGAGTATGCCCGAAACTCGATAAATGAAGTCAGATCGTTGTTTTCGCGGGAAATTAGTAATATAGATGAACAAAAGATAAAAGTTATTCGCCAAGCCATACTCAGAGGTGAGATTATTGATGATGCAGATAGCATTATTCGTTCTGATGATTTTTACAATATGAGTGGTACTATAGATTTATTGTTCCATCAGTTTGAGCGTCAGTTTACACCTATTGATCTGAAGGTTTTATGTGATGAGTTTCAATTAGAATGGCTAGGTTTTTCAAACTTAAAGGATAGTGTGAAATCAAAATTTTTAGAATTTCATAAAAACAATCATGCCAACATAAAAAACTTAGAGCAGTGGGATGAATTTGAACAAGCTAACCCTAATACATTTTCTGCTATGTACCAATTTTACTGCCAATACAAACCTAAGCTGAAGTTAAGAAGATAATTTTTATTTTATAAAACTTCTAATCTATAGCTAAATTAATTTGGTATGGACCATATACCTATTAGCTCTCAAATTTCAATAATATTGGCTTTCATATTTAGTAATAAATTATATGTTTAATGGATATAATAAGTTAATTTAAGCGTAAAGTAATAGACTGCTACCCTAACTTATTTAGACCTTGAACTGGCCATGGCTTCAAACTGCTGAGTTAAAAAATCCTCAGTGGTTTTGAGTGATGATATTATTAAATCGTTATACAGAAACTGAGATTTAAGACGCGCCTCAGTTGCCTCAATTCTTGCATCAAAAGACTCTTTATCTTCATCTAATGTGGTCTGCTGGACTTCTAAAGAAGTAAATTTTGTATTTAAGGTACCACCATTTGGATCCAAAAAGTTTTTCAATAAATTCTTAAGCTGATCTGCAATACCGCTTACGTAAGTAATCGATCCACGATCTCCTAAATCACCACCTTCAACTTTAATACGAATCCCACTTGCATTATCAATTTCACCATCTTTTCTCTTACCGGTCTCGCCATTACCTTGACCAACAGTAAAACCATAAGCACTCGCTGCTTCTGAACTAATGTCTGTAATTTCAACTTTTGAACCAGAACCTGTACTCTTAGAAATAATACCAATGGTGCCATAAGAAGATGAAGCAATGTCGTCGGTATAATCTACTTTCACAGATAAATCTTTAGCGTCTAGAACTGCATTTTCGTTAATGGCTTTTTGCATTGCTGTGGCAAGCTCGGTTCCAGAAGCGTATGTTTTTTGTGGGATAGTAATAACCGCTTCAATACCATCTAACTTAATTGTAAATTCTTCATTTGTTGCATCAATTGTTAATGGCGCAGCCTCGACAGCCGTTTGATTAGCCACAAAAAAACCATTTGTAGCAGCAGCATTACCATTTTGTGCCGTTAAAAACTGGCCGTTGCCATTTGCTGTAATTCCATTGATGGTTCCCTCAGTATCTAAACCTGTGAACACTTCACTTTCACTTCCATCAGGTTCTTTTATTCCCAAAAACGATACTGCAGGTGCATCCACATTAGAAAAAGAAACAGTGTTGCCATATCCGCCTACGTTAATAATAAGCTGGCCTTTATCTGTATCAGGATTGTATTCATAACGCACATCCGCAGTAATATCCGATCCAAATTTTATTTCATCATCCATTCCAAATGCATCATACCCTCCGGTGTAAGAGGTGTTTACACCAGGTAACCCTAACGTTGCCTGAGCATTAGCATCCGCAGCTTGGATTTCAATAGTGGCAGACGAGCCAAACATTCCTGAAGTTTTTACTCCGTCTCTTGAAACTGTTTCAAAATATATTTGATCACTTGAATCTAATTTAGCAACAATGTCACCGGCTTGGAATGCAGAATTATTTAAAATTGATAAATCTAAGGCTTCTTGAATCGCACTCAACGAATCATTTTTATCTCCCGATGCGGCATTGCCATTCACATCCACATTTAATGTAACGCCATCTACTAATAGATCAAACGTCGCATTGTTGGCACCACTAAAATCTATACCGCCGGCAATAACGGCACCACCACTAGTGAAGGCACCCCGACCGTCTGAAACAATCTGAATAAAATCTTCAGTAGTTTGACTGTTAGTTATTAATTCTAGGCCATTACCTGAACCCAGTTGTGCGGTTACGATCCCTGCACCAAATTCGGCATCCAGTTTCGTCTGAATATCGGTAATATTATTACCACTATCAGCGTCCATTAAAATAGTTTTTTCAACACCATTCACATTAAGAACAAAACCCGCATTGGCGGCTGAAAAATCAATATTGGCTGCTATATCGCGTGTACCCTCTGTTGTTAATGCACCGCTTATTAACGGAGAAAGGTTTGCATCACTGGCTAAATCACTATTAATCTGCGCCTCAAGCGCCGTGGCTAAATCTGCTCCAGTATTATACGTTCCCGGAGGTAGGCTGATTGTATTCGCACTGTCTGTACCATTCAAACCCAGCTGAAAATTAACATTAGTACCAAAAGTTAGACCGGGATCTTTACCTGTAATTTGTACCCCGTCGGTAGTACTTAAACCTAATAATACGTCACTTGTATTTGAGCCCACCGCCGTTATCTCAATTGTATCTGTAGCGCTAGGGTTAGTAGTTTTGAATATGAGCTGATTGGCATCGTTAAAACTGGCAGTAACATTTCCATTTAACGCGGTAGCATCTACTGCTGTCTGTATGGCTTGTAATACATCTTTTCGATCACCAAAAATACCGTCGCTATTTAAATCAGACCCACCTGCATTAAGATTGACGGTAACGGTTTCTGCAGCACCACCGTTTAAACTTATATCAAATGTGGCATTCGAAGACGCGAAATTAATTCCACTGGTTTCATTCACAGATTTTGAAGATGGAAATGTAGAAGTGCCATAGCCATTAAAATATTCACTATTTAAGGTTGATAGAGGAGTGCCTTTAAATTCACCCTCTCCTAACTTGGCAAAGCCTAACGTATTTGCGGTGTTTGTATCTGCTGAAGTAACATATATTTGCGAGCTAGAGCCATAAGTGTTCGATGTCATTGAAAATGAGTTATTGGCAGCATCAAACGCTACAGTTGAACTTGAGCCTCGATCAGTGAAGTCTTTAGCACTGTTTATCTGTAGCTGGATTTCGGCTGCTAATTCATCGCCTGAAGAGTAACTACCTTGGGTTAAGTTTATTAAGCTATCCTTACCATTTAAGTTAATTCCTAAACTATCATTAGAATTATTAACTTCCACAGGGGATAGAAAGTTTAATAGTTCCACATTGCCACCCTGATAAGAACCTTTAGTCGCAAGCTGAGTAATGTTTATATCGTATGATCCTGGCTTGGTATTTATCGACTCATTAAGATATCTAATTCGATTGTCAGTTGTTGTACCTTGGGTAGAAAATACTCCTGATACAGATTCTCTATCTTCATTCAAACCTTTTAAAAATAATGAGCTATCGAAAGAAAGTTTAAATCTATCGTTCTGATCGGTAAAAATGCCTAGTTCACTGAAAGAGCGAAAACTGGTCCCAGATATTCCAGAAACGGTACTGGTCATTATACTTTTTACCTGATTATTTATACTGCGAAGCGTACTGTCACCTAGCAATAAACTGCCTGTTGACTTTGTTTCGTCGAACGCAGTAAGGTCCTTATATGTATCTTGAAAGTTATTATAAGTATCAATCATTTTTTGAATATTGGCGGATATAGCAGAGATATCTGCTCCCACCGTTATTGAAACTTCTTCACCGACATTGGCGCTTTTTAAATTCAGAGTGACGCCATCAATCAGTTCAGTAACTTCATTTGAAGAGCGAGTAACTGAAAGGCCATTTACATTTATTAAGGCGTCTTGACCGGCTTGAGTTTGAGTGAGATTGGTACCGGCGGCCGCTTGATTTTTGTTGTATGCAAAGCTTGATAATCCAGTCGTTGCCAACGCCCCATTTTCATCTTTTGCGACAATCTTCATACTCATGTCTTCGCCAGTTTCTTCACTCGTCATTTGCAATACATAGCCTGAACCATTAAAAACAATACTGGCTTTAACCCCAAAGGCAGCATCATTAATGGCATTGCGTAAGCCTTGTAAAGAGTCATTACCATCATTAATGGTTATTTTTTGAGTGGCTGCATCTGGGTTAGTGGTAAAACTGTCATATCCACCCGAACCATTGTAGTTGGTTGTACCAAATGAAAAGGTTAACTCTCCTTCTCCTACGGCTTCGGTAACCGATGTAAAAGGTTCTGAAACTAATGAGTTGGCTTTTGCTATGCGCTGAACTTCAACGGCGTAGGTTCCACTAGGAGCCGATGTCGTGGCTGCAGCAGTAAGAATAGTTTCATCTGAAGATTCTGATTTGGTAGCACCTGCATTAGAGTCGTCTGCCAATACAACAATGGCTTCACTGAATTCAAATAACTTGCTTTGTATTTCACCATAAGCAGAAATTTTAGCATCAATAACGTTCTGACGCGTCCCTAAGCGACGCTCACCGGCGGCTTTATCTGCATTTATAATGCTTTCTACTAAGTCGCTGGTCAGTAGATCTGAGCCTATGCCCAGTGATTCAATTGCAGCCATATCCCCTCCAATTCATAAACCAGATAACACCTATAACGGCAGAATCGGCCAATACTTTAACTTGCCTTTTAACTTATTTAGCCTAAAGAAACCTAAATAACATGATAGTCGTTAAATGGCATATGACCAGTGACTAATTTGCTTATTATGGGATATACAAAAAGCCTGCCAAGTACGAGAATAAAAAAACCGCAAAGCTTTCACTTTGCGGTTCTGGTTTTTACTGAAGATTAATTGATCAAACCTGAGCACTAAACAGCATACTCGGCTCGTCTGCACTTAATCTTTTTGCCATTTCTAGTGCTTCTTCATTCGGGATCTGCCGAACTAGTTGCTCCGATTGGCGATCGTAAACCTTAATAACGGTTTTACCGCTGTCTTCGTCTACTTTAAAGTTTAAATCACGTTGCGTTTTTTGTGCAAAGTCATTCAATTTTGTCACCGCTTCTTTAACCTCAACGCTCTTGGCTTCCGCTTTTTTAGCTTGCTCAGTTGGCAACTCTTTGCCGCTTGTTTCAACTATTTCCGCTTTAGCCCTCACATCCGCTTGTGGCTTTTGTGATTGAACTTGAGGTGTAGAAGAAAGCGCTGTAGTCATTTGACTAATATCTTTTGCGTTTAATTCATTCATGATACACCTCTCTTATAAATCAGTTTTGCCGTTTAAGCGGCCAGTAAGAGATAAGATACTCTCTTACTGTTATTAACTAATTTATCCGAGTAAAGAAAGAACCTGCTGAGGACCCTGGTTAGCCTGAGACAAGATTGAAATACCCGCCTGCTGCAGAACCTGAGTTCTTGATAGCTCGGCTGTTTCGGCCGCGAAATCTGCATCTTGAATTCGTGAGTTTGCAGCACTCAAGTTTTCAGATGTGATTGCCAAGTTACTAACGGTAGATTCAATGCGGTTTTGTAATGCACCTAAGTCAGCACGCTGACCGGCAATAGAACCGATGGCGTTATCAATAGCGGTTAATGCCGCTGTTGCACCTTCAAAGGTAGATACATCAATCTCAGTTAAGAACTGACCGTTTTCACCACCACCAAACTTACCAGCGGTTAAGCCCATGGCTTCAAGTTCATCTTTACCGCCACTGGCAACACCCACTTCAATCTGTTTAGCTGATTCAAGGGTTAATGTGCCATATGTGGTTTCGTAAGTTGCTCCTTCAGAAGCGGTTCCTCGTGTACCCGTTGTATCCAGGGCAGTGGCCTCACCGATATCCGCTTCACCAATGCCATCAATCGCGGCATCTAGACCAAGCTGTTGCCCAAAACCAACACCTGTTCCTTGATTATTTGCTTCATCATTATCAATTGCGATAGAGATGTTACGCCCATCTGCAGCCACCATAGTGATTGAAGAGCCGTTGTCTTCAGCTGTTACACCTGTTTGACCAGTCTTGGAGTTAATTGCTTCAATTGCTGCGGAACGAGAAGCACCCTGATCAATACCACCGCTACCATCATCAACAATTGAAACTATGCCTACATCCACACCATTAATATAGAGTTTACCTGAGTCACCCGCGGCGTAGTTTCCGGCATTAGCCGTCGCATTATCTGTAGTATCTGCATTACCGCCCACCACTCGGGTTTCATTAATAGAGGCCGTTACCCCAGTCTCTGCTGATACATCATTGATAGCGGCTGCTACCGATATAGCCGAAGCTGTTTTATCACTCGTTTGAATATTTGAACCATCACTGCCAACGGTTGCTGAAGCGGTATCGTTCTGAGGGTCAGCCGCTTGAATAGAAACACCATTCAAAGCTAAATCACCATCGGTTAGACCGGTTAATGAAGGCGTTACCGTTGCTGTTAAGCCAGAAACTGTACCCGCTGCTGTACCACTAGATTCAAAACCACCCGTTGTAAATACTGAAGACAGTAAAGCGGTTGATTGAGAAGCGGTACCATCGCCTTGTGCACGATTGGTTGACAATGAAATGCTGGTGATGCTTTCATCTGTGATGTTAGTTTCGTTAATATAACCTACGACTACTACACCGCTAGACGATGATGTAATCGCTCCTCCAACAGTACCCGTTACCGCAATCGCTGACACATCCACTTCTAGTGTGCCACCTGAATCAATTGCTTTAAGTGTACGACCTTCAGTATCGGTAATAGTTAATGTGCCACCCGCGCTGTCATACTCAGCCACTAAGAAACCACCACTTGTGTTAATACTTGCAGCAATACTTTCTAAGTCACTGGCTGTCGTGATAGTAATAACCGAAACGGCTTCACCTGCTGTACTACCAGCTGCGTAAATCTCAATATCTGATGAGCTACCTGCGCCAGGAAGGGTTGCAATTGATAACTGGAATTTCGTTTCTGCACCGGCTTCAATGCCATCTATTGAAGAAAGCGCATCAGCCAATACGTCAGCCCCAAAGCCAGTAGTGGTACCTGAAGTACCCAGTAATGAAACACTCGATGCAGAGCCGCCAATTTGAACGTCTGTGCCACCAGCTGAAATCGTGATAACTTCACTGGTTGCCGACGTGGTCATATTAAATGCACCTACACCACTCGTTACGCCAGTAAAACCGGTTCCTAACGTTGCGATACCCGTTGTTCCTCCAAAGCTGGCAGATAGATCAACACCGTCTGTTTTAGCGAATGAATCTGTTGCTATCTGTGCTTGTGAAGTACTGTAAGTACCCTGGCTAAGGCCTGAGTTTTTAAGATCGCCGTTACCAGTACCATCACCACCTGCGATTACGATTTCTGAAACATCGCCATCAGCAACTAAGGTAAAGCCACCTTCATAGGTATCTGCTGCTGCAAGACCACTCGATGCGTCTGTTAGAGTGCCGCCCAAAGTAATCTCAATGTTTCGACCATCTTCAGCAACCAGCACTACACCGCCAGTGTCAGATTCGCTGTCGAAAGCTGTAACCCCGGTTTGCTCTGAAGCAGCATTAATAGCTTCGATTACACCAGCACGTGTTTGAGAGGTCGAACTTGTTGTTGTGATGCTGATATCAACATCATTCAACGACAAAGTACCCGCTGTTGCGGCACCCGTCATTTCGCTGCCGGCAACGGTATTTTGGTTCACTACTGCTTTTACACCCGTTTCATCGTAAACAGAGTTTATTGCAGCTACTTTTGCTATAGAACTAGCGGCTGCGTTATCAGTAGAGGCGGTGTCATCAGATGATTTTGATGGTGGAATAGCCACACCGTTGATAATTAAGTCGCCATTTTGCAAACCATCATCACTGCCTTGCGAGCTAATGCCTACCGCGTCGGACGCGCCAAGTTTGTTGGCCGTTAGTTCAGCGATAGATACATCCAATGTTTGACCCGCATTTGCGCCAATTTGGAAAGTTCCACTAAAAGAACCGTCTAATAGTTTACGACCGTTAAAGTCGGTTTCTTCAGCGGTACGTGATACCTCTGATAATAATTGTGATACTTCCGCTTGTATTGCCTCGCGATCGACGTCGGAGTTTGTGGCGTTAGCAGACTGTACCGCTAGTTCACGCACACGTTGAAGGTTGTCATTCATCGAGCCTAACGCGCCCTCTGCTGTTTGCGCTAGAGAGATACCATCCCCTGCGTTACGAACCGCTACATTTAGCCCTCGAATTTGAGAGTTAAAGCGCGTGGAGATAGCAAGACCTGCCGCATCATCCTTCGCGCTGTTAATACGTAAGCCAGAAGATAAACGCTCTAGTGAGGTTTGGTTGGCCGACTGCGACTTGTTTAAGTTACGTTGTGCGTTCAATGACGCTATATTGGTATTAATAATTTGAGGCATATTGGCTCTCCACTTACTTAGTCTAGGCAGCTCAATTGAGAGCTGAATAATTACTTACATAAGTATTAACGGCAACATATGAAAAAACTGAAGTAATATGTTTTATATCAATATGGAATGCTTGTTGATTTCTTTATTCTATATTGGATGGCTTAGTTTTTGCACTACTTATGTATATACCTTATTGCTAACGAAATAATGCCACTATGAGCCAAATCCCAAAAATCTTAGAAGACATGTACCTGAAGAACCTAGCGTTTTTCAAGAAACAAAATAAACAGATTTACGACGTCATCACAAACACCGTGCCTGATCACAGTAATATAATCATCAGCGACGAAGGACTTCTCGACTTAAAATATAACGGACGGACCATATATGGTGGAGACGCAATACAGTATGTAAAAGACGAAGTCGTTGAATTTAATAACATGTATAAATCGGAGACCCGCTTAAGTATTGTTAACGCGGTAATTCCTGGGATTTATTCTTCACCACGTTTTTTTCATAAACATTTGAATAAAACCATCACGGATATCTATATAAAAGCAGGCGAGGTGAGTACCAATGTGCTTCATACAGCAGGACGCCATGACTTTCTCATTATTATGGGCGTAGGGCTAGGTTTGCATATTTCTGAATTAGTAGAAAAAACCAACATCCAAAATTTACTCATTTTAGAAACCGACCATGAATTACTTGCATTAAGTTGCTTTTTTACCGATTGGGCTGAAATCTACGAAAAACAAAGTCCAAAAGACAATAAATCGATCACATTAGTGCTACTAGACAAGCAAAATATTGATAACGAACAGAGCGGCCTCTGGAATGAATTGATAAAAAGAGCCCCTCACTTCCCATATAACACCGTTTTTTATAACCATGGTAGACATGGCAAATATGGAGAAATTATTAGAAAAACAACCGATGACATAAAAATGTTTTTAAGTTTATGGGGGTTTTATGACGATGAATCAAATCAACTTAATCACGTACTTCATAATATTAATCAAAAAATAAAGCTGATTCCAAAGAAAAAAGATTTTACATGGAATAAACCTGTAATCGTTTGTGGTAGCGGCCCATCTTTAGACAGTCGAATTGATCAATTAAAAAGCATTCGAGATAAATGTATTTTAATTTCTGCAGGTACATCAATTGATGCATTACTAAAATATGATTTAATTCCTGACTTTCACGTGGAACTAGAGTCGGACTATCTTGTTTACAGTTTACTTAAAAATATTGACCCAAAAAAAGCAAAACAAATAACACTTATATGTGCCATACAGTGCAGTCCCTTATTGATGGGATTGTTTAAAGACACATATGCGTTTGTTAAAGACTCTTTATCGATTGGCAGTATATTTGAAGAAAACGAAAACAAACTAAGAGAGCCAACCCCTACTTGTGTGAATGCAGCTTGCTCTTTTGCATTTCAATATTCGGCAAAAGAGATTTACTTATTTGGAACTGATTTTGGATTTTATGATTCAGAAAAGCACCACAGCACGGCTAGCATATATCATAATGAAAATAATGAAGATAATAAAAATAGCGATGTACAATACATTCGGGACGTCACTAAAAAACAAGTATCTAATAATTTCGAAAGGCCTGGCTACCAAGGGCCTTGTCTAACTACGGGTACGTATTATACGACAAAAAGAAGAATTGATATGCTTATCAATCACAATATCAGTGAAAGAGAATTCACTCTGTATAATTGCTCAGATGGCTTAATCATTGAAAAATCCATTCATATAGATAAAGATACCAGTATTGATATATCAGTTGATGACATAACACAACAAGTTGAGCTAAAAAGGTTCGATAAGTTGTCTAGACCAACATCTTACTCTACTAAAGAAAAAATAAGCTCTACTCTGTATCCGGCCATCAAAGATTTATGCCAAATATATCAGAATCATATTAGTAAAATGAATCCTGACATTGAAACCTTTTCTGCAAGTTGCTGGGCTTTATCTAATTATGTGAACACAACCTTTCAAAACCAGCACGGTACCTTAATGTATTTCATCAGGGGTACGGTATGGCACTACACATTAAGCGGGTATTCTATTGCTTACGCCTGCAAGCCAGAAATCCAAGAAGCTGTTATTACTATTTGGAAAGAACGATTTTTAGATTTCTTAGAGAAACTACCTCAAGATCTTTTAGATAACTTGAATAAAGAAAGAGGTGATTTTGAAAAGGATGAACTCTTAATGAAAACCATTACAGAATAATTCAATAATATAAAACACCCCTGTGCACATGGGGTGTACTATTTTCAATAAAATTGAAACACTATTATTTTGGATAGCCTACTAATTGATGGATATTTAGTGGTGTATTTTTTAAAATATTACAATTAACTTTCACACCAATAACCCCTTCAAAATGCTTTGGGTTTAAGCCGTTACCAGGTCTCACTCGTCTAATATTTTCTTT
This sequence comes from Crocinitomicaceae bacterium, assembly GCA_047628755.1. Classification (GTDB taxonomy): domain Bacteria; phylum Pseudomonadota; class Gammaproteobacteria; order Pseudomonadales; family Oceanobacteraceae; genus Bermanella. The sequence goes on from JBLHVV010000004.1 coordinate 56,815, forward strand.
TGAAAGTACATCGCCCACTTTCAAGTCCTTAACCACATAAATAGAACGCCTAAAAATAACATTGTTAACTTCAGCTTCTTTTCGTTCATAACCCGGTATACCCAAAGCTGAATAAGCCATTTTTACATCATCAACCAGCTTAGTTAACTCTTCAGGCTCTAATGAAAAGCTCGAATCTGGGCCTTCAATACTTCGGTCTAATGTAAAATGTTTTTCAATAAAAACTGAACCTAAAGCAACTGACGTGGTTGATACCAGAGTCCCTAACGTATGGTCAGAAAGACCTGCTAATACACCAAATCGTTTCGCTAAGTCGGGAATGGTGAGCAGATTAGATTGATCTGCTGGTGCCGGGTAAGCACTGATACAATGTAATAATATTAAGTCTTTGCAACCTGCGACCTTGGCCGCGTCAACCGCTTCGGATATTTCCTCCAAATTTGCCATTCCTGTTGAAATAATCATCGGCTTTTTGGTTGCTGCTACATATTTAATAAGCGGAATATCTATTGCTTCAAATGACGCAATTTTATACGCAGGTGTATTCAGGTCTTCCAGTAAATCAACCGCCGTCTCATCAAAAGGTGTACTAAAACACGTTAATTTAATTTTACGAGCGTATTCAAATAAGGGCTTATGCCATTCATATGGTGTGTGAGCTTCTTTGTATAGGTCATAAAGGGTATAGCCCTTCCATAAGCCTTCATTAATTTTAAAGTCTACATTATTCGATTGAAGGGTTATCGTATCAGGTGTGTAAGTTTGCATTTTGATTGCATCGGCACCTGACTGCTTGGCACTTAGCATGAGCTTTTTAGCTTCTTCTATATCCCCATTATGGTTCGCTGAAATTTCGGCCACCACATAAGGAGAGTGGGCTAACCCAATTTTTTTACCGTCTATTATAATTTCTTTCATATTATATCTCCTGCCAAATGAGGTTTTTCTCATTTTTTAATATGTAACCACAGCTTAAAAACAACGATACAGAAGCTAGATTATCTGGATGAACATGGGCTTTAACTCTTTTATATCGGGATTGCCTATTAATAAAAGCGATCGATTTTCTTCCTAACGAAAGCCCTCTAAATTCTTTTGAAAGTAGAATAGACACTTCTTCTTCAGTTTTATGATCATCCAAACGTACATATCCAACATTAGTCCCGTACAGCTTGATCACCCACATCCTGACAGCTGGATTTATCAATTTTTTACATATCCAATTATCATGCTCAGAAAAGCTAGGTGGCATCGAATTTCTGGAAAAGTTTCTTGCTCCGTCTTGATTTTGCCATCGGTATAAATCGTCGCTATCTTCATACGTTAACGTTTCGATATTAAGTCCGTTAAGCAGTAGAGCTTTTGAAATTTTATAAGCCCCCTTACCATCAAATAATTGAAAGCACTTAGAGTATATATCTTTGTAGCTAGGGACTATTTTTCCATTTACGATTGAATATAATTTATCAGCAATAGTTTCCATGCTAGCCAAATATGCCAAACCTTCAATTTCTAAATACGATGCTAAATTTAGTTGATTATCAGCTGTCACTAATACTATAGAGGGTAACCCTAAAAAGCATCGCTCCCAAGATGAAACGCCAATAGAACCAATGGCAAGGTCAACATCAACCAATAAATCAGATACTGAGTTTGTATTTATTCTTACATCTAATACGAAGGAAAAATTCTGATCAAGTTTAATGGAATGTATCCACTGACATTCTGAAGAGATCAATAATATAACGTCTCCATCAAATTTTATGTCATTTAATATTGATAAAACATTAAGTGAAAACTGATTTGGATCGGTAGCTCCAATGGATACCAAAATTTTCGATATAGTCGTTGTTGACTCTCTTTTATTAATAGCCATGTCACGCTTCTTTAAAAACTCATCTCTTAACAAAACAAAATCATGACCAAGTAGAAGTTTGGTATCAATAGACACTAATTTTTTATAATCTTCCGGTTTAACTTGAGGGTGTGAGTTTATTAAAAAGTCACATTGATGAACGGTGCTAACTAAATCATCTATGACAACTAAATTGGAAACCTTAGGCCTCACATACTTATCCCATACTTCGGTTAGACCATAATGATCAACAACCATAATATCTACGCGATACTCACTAATAAAATGCAAACATTGTTCTGCATCTTCTTGTTCAATACCCTTTTCTTCAGTATTACTAATTAATCCAAGGTTATGATGGTCAAACCCTTTTTCAGAAAATAATTGCGATAAATTGGAAGTGGATGATAAAAATACACACTTAACAGAAAATTGACGGAGCTGTTCTGCTAACGTTAAGCAACGCATAACATGGCCAAGACCAATGTCAGCACTGCCATTTACACGAAATAATACAGTGATCATAGTAGAAATTGCTTATGCATTATTTCTGCTATATCCCAATCGTCTTCAGTATCAATATCAAGTGCATGACTGCGAGGTATGATAATACCTTGAGCCGATTCTCCTAAGATAGCTTCTCCTTTCAACCAAGCTTGTTTCACTCCCATGTAAAATTGTCCTACATCGTGATACATCACAGGTAAATCTTGACTACGAGAATTCATATTGCTTGAATCTGCCATACAAATATTACGTTTATCATCCAACCTTAACGCCCTGTGTATCGGATAGTCAAATTCACATACTGGCAAACAATAAGATACATTACTTTTTAGTAGTTGATCATAAGCCTTAAGTAAAAGTTCTGAAGTAACAAAAGGGGCTGCAGCGTAAACACAGCAAACTGTATCGATAGTCACATTATTCTGAGCTTCGTAAAGGTTTATCGCATGCTGAATAACAGGGAGGGTTGGGGTATGGTGATCGGCGATGTCCTTAGGTCTTAACCAAGGAACATTTGCTCCGTATTGCTTTGCAATATTTGCAATTTTTTCTGAATCCGTACTGACAACGACATCATCAAACAACTGAGATTGAAGAGCCGCTTCTATTGAATAAGCTATGATTGGTTTACCATTAAAGGGTCTAATGTTTTTGTTAGTAACTCTTTGGCTACCAGCTCGGGCTGGAATAATTGCAATGTTCATAATTATACAACCAAATTAGACAATTGATCTACAATATAAGATTGCTTTTCAAAACTCAACCCTGGATAAATAGGTAAAGTAATCGCCTGCTTATAATATGTTTCCGCATTGGCACAATATTCATATTCAAAGCCTATTTTTTGATAAAATGGCTGTTTATAGATAGGAATATAGTGGAGGTTAACCATGATACCTTTATTTCTTAATGCTGAAAAAATACGTTTATGGTCTGATATTGAAACTTGAATAACATATAAATGCCAACTTGAATCATCCAATTGTTTATCGCTGGGCAGTATTATGTTCAAATTTTTTAATAATTTATTGTAGGTTCTCGCAATCTGTTTTCTCCTCTCAATAAAGTCTGATAATTTAGATAATTGAGACAACCCTAATGCCGCTTGAATATCGGTCATTCGATAATTAAATCCCAGATCATGCTGTTCATAATACCAAGGCCCTTGTTCCTTATGAATCAACTGCTCGGTTTCACGAGTAATGCCATGTGAACGAAGCTTATGTATTTTTTCAGATATATCTTTTGCATTGGTTGTCAGCATACCTCCCTCACCTGTCGTTATTATTTTAACTGGGTGAAAACTAAAAACACAAATATCAGAAAAATAACAGCTGCCTACAGGTTTTTTTTGATTGTACGCTCCCACGGCATGAGAAGCGTCTTCAATAATTTTAAATCCATATTCTTTAGCTAGTTTCGCAATAGATTGCATATCACAAGATTGACCTGTCATATGAACAGGGATCACAACTTTTGGGAGTGTAAGGCCATTTTTTCTGGCGTTTTCCAATTTAGCTTCAAGCTGTTCAGGGCACAAATTATAAGTTATTGGGTCTATGTCAACAAAATCAATTTTAGCTCCACAATATAACGCACAATTTGAACTTGCCACAAATGAGATTGGGCTTGTCCAGACGGCATCCCCTTCTCCTACACCTAAAGCTAGACACGCTAAGTGCAAAGCTGAGGTAGCATTGGTAACAGCAATCGCATATTGAGATGAAACTAAATCTTTAAATGCAGACTCAAATTTTGGAACCACCGGTCCTTGAGTTAAAAAATCTGATTTAAGGACATCGACTACTGCGTTAATGTCGTTTTCATCTATAGACTGCTTACCGTAAGGAATCATACTTTTTCCATTAAAAAACAAGTTATCTCATCTTGAGCGAAAGTATTACCATGTTTATACACAAATCCGTAATCTAATAATTTAAGATCGGGGTATTTTTCTAACATATCTCCTGCAAAGTCACATTTGAATAGTTTATCTGACTCTCCTCTGTAGTCTATGGATACAGGCGTGGGTTTATAATACTCAGACAACAAAATATATCGATTTGAATGATCATATAAATTTTTGTACACACTAGTCAATAAATCTGGGTCAATATGAATCAGCACAACTTTAGTGAAGGTCAAGTCAAATTTTTTATTCAAATTAATATTAACAATTGAATCTAATATCCCCTGAGCCTGCCCCCAATCATTTACATGGTTTATTGCATCCGAATTAATGCCAACTCCCGTCAGTGGTAAATCAGTAAAAATATTTCTTAAGGAACATAAATTCATGCCTACATTACAACCAAATTCAATAATCGATTCCACATTATTTAAGCTACTAAAAAGCGTTGTAAACATAGAGATATTGGCTGACAAAAATTGATTACTTTTATTTCGGTCGATATAGTTTGAACTGAAGTCACCTTGCCAAAATTTCTCTTGAACAGATAAATTACTCATTAAATACGCTCATGCTTAAGTAACCATTCGCTACTTTCTGATTGATAAAAAATATCATAATTAACAAATAAACCCATTACTTCAGTATACTCTTCATGTTAAATTCCTAGGTACTCACAGAATTTATCAATATTTTTTGGATCCACGTTACCATCCGTTTTCTTTGCTATTTCAAGCGCGGCTGCTCGATCTATACGACCACCTCTTAATTCAATATTAAGTTGATCTGTTGCTCTTCCATAGCTAAATTTCAAATACTTAACTCTTTCACGAATATCTATAA